>CAYQTZ010000164.1:0-2434 GCA_964420565.1 uncultured Hyphomicrobiales bacterium | reverse complement strand
AAACTCCACCAGATAATCAGAATTGTATTAGAGGAAAAAACTAATTCAAACAATAACATCATAATGCTTGTAATTTTTTTCACATAAAATATCTACTATCATGTCATATTAATAAACAACAATCAAGAATGAATGTTCTACTTATAATTCAAGACCATTGTAAAACCAAAGGAAATCCCACAATGTCCCACTTTTCCAGACAAGCCGGGATCTTCGATAAAGAAGATGGGTTTTATCTTACTTCCCCGCTTGGTAAGAGGGGATCGAGGGGTGTTTGTGAAAAAATATATCCGATATAATCAGTAAACACCCCCTCAATCCCCCTCTTAAAAGAGGGGGAGGTTAAAATATCACATATCAATGGGTTACTCCCTCCCTTAACGTCAGATCCCGACCTGTCGGGACTCGTAAGAGAGTGTCGGGGAGGGATCAGTTTTTGGACTTTTGCAATAGTCTTAATATCTTAATTAACGGTATCAAGTATAGATTATAGCTAAATCAAGAATGATCAACCTGATAGCTATTTGATATTCCGTGTAAAACAATCAAACCTGATTAGTTACATAATAGTTCACATGACATTGGAATGAAAATTTACATCATGAGGGAGATTTACTATAAAAGTAGTGCCTTCGCCCGCCTTGCTTTCTACTTTAATTGTACCGCTATGCTTATCTATGAATTCTTTGCAAAGTATTAGACCAAGTCCTGTGCCTTCCTCGTTATCAGTACCAAGCGTAGAGTGAGATTCGTCAATTCTAAAAAGCTTTTTAATGTCCTGCGGCTCTATACCAACTCCACTATCAGAAACAAACAGAGAATAAGAGCCATTCTCACGTTTCGAAAATATCTTTACTTTACCTCCTTGCCTGGTAAATTTAACTGCATTGGATACTAAATTCCGCAAAACTGTGTTAATCATATTATAATCAGCGATTATCATCGAATTTTCTTCTATATATGCCTCTAATTCAATATTCTTCTCTCTTGCCCGCTCCTCAAAAAGATTGAGATTACTAACACTTAATTCATGCAGATCGAATTCCTTTGGCTCGAAATTCAAATTACCAGTTTGAGCCCGCGACCATTCTAATAGATTTTCTAATAATTTATAAAGAGTATGTGAACTTTCGTTAATAAGCTGGACGTAGGCAATCTTTTTCTCATCAGAAAAGTGACTAAAATTACCGATCAGATGCCCTGACATATTGGAAATTACAGATAGAGGATTTTTAAGGTCATGGGCAATGATCGAAAAGAATTTATCTTTAGTAGCGATTACCTCTCGCAACTGAGCTTCTGACCTTATCAAAGAATCTTCGGCGATTTTTCTTTCCGTAATATCAACAATCACACCAATAGTATAGCTAATATGCCCCATTTCATCTTTTACAGGAGAGGCGTAAAGCTCGCCCCAAAAAACTGAACCATCCTTGCGTAGGTATCGCTTCTCCATTCTTACTTCTTCCAATTCGCCGTCGAGCAGTTTCTTCATTTCTTCCAGCGTATCAGATCGGTCATCTGGATGCAGTACATCTTGCTGAGTTAAAGTATTTACCTCATCTAAACTGTAACCAAGCATATCAGACCATTTCTCGTTCATATATAAATATTGCTGATCCTGATCTGCGAATCCAATACCTACTATAGCATTATCAAAGATAGCATCGAGTTTTTCGTTTTGCTCGCTAATTTCCCGATTTTTGCTAATTAATTTTTGGCTTAATGCTTCGAGTTTCCTGTTTTGCTTTAGTATCCTCGAATTTTTTTGCATCAGCACATCATTAGTGATTTTCTTGTTTCTATATCTATTACTTAAAATTATAATAAGAGCTATCACCAAAGCAGAGACGAGCACAAAGAATAATATGATATTTTGCTGGTTTCTTTGTATCTGCTGCATTATCTCTAAGTCGCGCTTCAGGATTTCGTTTTCCTTTTCTTTTTTTTCAGATTGATATTTTATATCCAGCTCAGCTATTTTCCCGCTTCGCTGGCTTTGTATCCAATCATCCTTAACTGAAGAATATTTCTGGCTATATTCATAAGCGCTTTTATAGTTCCCCAATTCATAATGTGCTTTAGCAAGATCATCGTAAGCAATTAAGAGCAGGCCTGGATCTATAGTGGAGGGATGCTCCAATCCACCAATGATCAGATTGATCGCCTGAGCGAAATCTCCCTTTCTTAGATTTATGTCTCCAATTAGAATATTAATAGAATTATTCATATTGGTATAGCCAAATCTTTCATTTATCTTATAAGATTCATTAAAAAAACTAATCGCTTTGGAATAGTTTTTTTTCATCTTATACGTTCTACCAAATAAAAAGTATGTTCTGCTCAAATATCTTTTAACAGGTAATGGCTTTGCAATTTCTTCAGCAATAGTTAGATAATGAAGCGTAGAGTCATACTCGCTATTGTTAAAAAA
>CAYQTZ010000163.1:0-6634 GCA_964420565.1 uncultured Hyphomicrobiales bacterium | reverse complement strand
TATAAATACTTTTAATGCAGGATACAGACATATTTTTTGCCTTCATAATAACAAATTCAATCTTTATAAGTTACGTTTTTAACAATTAAATATTGATTAAGTGCTCAATAATAATTCAAATTTACAAAAAAGTTAATAAACAATAAATTCTAAGTCATCTTTATTTTTTTTCAGAAATTTTTGATATATTTGTAGTCTGTATTAATAAAGATATTGAATTTTGCCTAATTTAAAAATTTACTATCTGAAAAATTGACAAAAATGTTTTTCTACCATATATTTAGGAATGATAAGTTATGAACGTATTTGTTTTGAATTGCGGGAGTTCCTCACTCAAGTTTCAGGTAATTGATACCGATCTTGAGAAGATTGAGAAGGACGATGATAAAATGCTATGCAAAGGTTTGATCGAACGTGTAGGTAGTCAATCTCTAATTACTTTTAAAGCTCATGGTCAGCCAACCAAAAAATCAGCAGTCGCTTTGCGAGACCACAAAGCTGCTCTGAATTTTGCTATCAACTGGCTTACTTCTGAAGAATCAAACATACCAGGCATCAGGAGTCTCGATGACATACATGCCATTGGCCACAGAGTGGTTCACGGTGCCGAACAGTTTAAAAGATCAATCAGGATCAATAACGACGTAATCGAAGGTATCGAAGATTGTATCGAATTAGCTCCGCTCCATAACCCTGCTAATCTAAAGGGTATCTATGCGGCAAGAGAGACATTCGGTCCTGCTGTGCCGCAAGTGGCTGTGTTCGACACTGCTTTCCACTCCACATTGCCGGAAACTTCTTATTTATACGGTATTCCATATCAGATATACAGAAGATATAAGATCAGAAAATATGGATTTCACGGATCATCTCACCGCTATATCGCTTATCGCTATCGTATTCTTACAGATACAGCAAGAGAGGATACAAATATCATCACTCTCCATCTTGGTAATGGTGCTTCAGCTTGCGCTATCAAAGGTGGTAATTCGGTGGATACATCTATGGGATTTACGCCGCTTGAAGGTTTGATGATGGGTACACGCTGCGGAGATATTGACCCGACAGTTATTGAATTCCTGATGCTCAAAGAAGGTGCCTCAATAGATGAAGTGTTCTCAATTCTAAATAAACGCTCTGGTGTGCTCGGTATCTCTGGACTGACAAACGATATGCGCGACCTCGTGGAAGAAATTGAAATGCACCAGGACAGACGTGCCCAGCTCGCTATTGATATGTTCTGCAAAAGAGTGAAAAAATATATCAGTGCATATTTGGGATCTATAAATGGTGCCGACGCTATTTGCTTCTCCGCTGGTATTGGCGAGAACTCTCCGATGGTCAGAAGAAAATCATGCGACGATCTAAGTGTTTTCGGCATCGAAATAGATGAGGAATTGAACCAACAGGCAACAGGCGGGAAAGAAATGCTGATAAGCACTCCAAATAGCAAGATTGACGTTTACGTTATCCCAACTAATGAAGAGTTAGTTCTGGCTCGCGATACAGTTCGCGTAGTTTTAAACGTACCAACTCCAACAAGATAATTTTTTGAATATATTTTATAAGGTGATAGAAATGGGAAATTTCATAGAAGATATTAGAGCAAAGGCAAAAACAAAGAATTTAAAAGTTGCTTTTCCAGATGCTGAAGATGCAAGATCAATTGAAGCATCCGGCATATTATTGAAAGAAAGAATAGCTCAGCCGGTTCTGGTAGGTAATATTGATAATATAAAAAAAAATGCTGCTGACAATAATCTATCCTTAGATGGCATAGAGATAGTTGATCCGAATACATCTGAATTTAAGCAGGAGTTTGCTAACCAGCTTTACGAAAAACGCAAACACAAAGGCATGACTCCCGAAGAGGCTATGAATACAATAGTTGATCCTTTGTATTTTGCTGGTTTTATGTTAGAAAATGACAAAGTTTCAGCCACCGTTGGCGGTAATGTTTCTTCTACAGGAAATGTATTAAAAGCAGCTATCTACAGCGTAGGCGTTGCTGAAGGTATTTCTGTGGTCAGCAGTTATTTCATTATGGTATTCCCTGATAAGCTATATTGCTTTGCAGATTGTGCCGTAAATCCTGATCCAACAGACAAGCAACTTGCTGACATAGCTATCAGCTCTGCAAAGAATTTTGAGTCAGTTACAGGCGAAGAGCCAAAAGTAGCCATGCTTTCCTTCTCAACAAAAGGCAGTGCAAAGCATGAGCACGTAGATAAAGTAATAAACGCAACAAACATCATCAGAGAAAAAGCACCAAATCTGCCGGTAGATGGCGAATTGCAGTTAGATGCCGCTATCCTGCCAAAGATTGGCGAGAGAAAAGCACCTGGCTCCAAAGTAGCCGGCCATGCTAATGTTCTTGTATTCCCTGACTTAGACGCAGGAAACATAGGTTATAAACTTACTCAGCGTCTTGCAGGAGCAGAGGCAGTTGGACCGATAGTTCAGGGTTTGAAAAAGCCATATTGCGATCTGTCTCGCGGTTGCAGCACAGACGATATGGTAAATGTTGCCGCCATTTGCACTTTAATGGCATAATATATTTTGATAATTTTATTTAAGTTGAGGATGATATGGCTATAATATTAAATGGTAAGGACCTTACAATAGAACGGCTGGTAGCAGTAGCCAGAAATAACGAAAAGGTAGAAATTGCAAAAGAATCTTTAGATAAGATTAATGCTTGCAGGGTTATGCTCGAGAAAAAGATCGAAGCTCACGAAACAATGTATGGTATTAATACTGGTATTGGTGAATTTTCTGAGATAGTACTTGATGATGATCAGGTAAAAGAATTTCAGAAGTATTTAATATATAATCATTCTGCTGGCATAGGCGATCCCGCGCCCATAGAATATGTTCGAGGAGCAATGGCTGGTAGAATTAATGTACATTGCCACGGACATTCCGGTTGCCGCCATAATATAACAGAAACTCTGGCTGCTATGCTAAATAAGGGTGTAACGCCTGTTGTCTGCCAAAAGGGTTCAGTCGGTGCATGTGGGGATTTAGCTCCTATGTCTCAGGTGGCACTCCTGATGATGGGCGAAGGCGAAGCATATTATCAGGGCGAAAAGCTCCCCGGCAAAGTAGCTTTAGAAAAAGCTGGCATACCGATACCCGGACTTGAGGCAAGGGATGGGCTATCAACTATTAACGGCTCTAATCTGCTGACAGCGATGAGTGCTCTGCATATATATGATTTTAATAGATTACTGAAGCAGGCAGAAATAGCTGCTGCAATGTCTTTGGAGGCATTGTTAGCAAATATGAAACCTTATGATATTCGCTTGCATCAGCTTCGCGGATTTATGGGAGCTCAGCGCAGTGCTAAAGCTATAAAGATGCTTATCGAAGGCAGCGACTTGCTAACAGGTAAGATGAAAACCAAAGTGCAGGACGCTTACTCTATGCGTTCTACACCACAGGTGGTCGGAGCTGCTCACGATGCCATCAAATATGCAAGAGCTCAAGTTGAAACCGAGCTTAACGGTGTCGGCGATAATCCGATATTCCTGACCGAAGAGAATCTGACTCTAACGGGAGCTAATTTCCAGGGGACTCCTGTCTCTCTGCCTATGGATATGGCTGGAGCTTCGGTAACTATGATCTGTGTTCTTTCTGAAAGACGCTTGAACAGATTGCTTAATCCTGCTCTCAGCGTTGGCTTGCCTCCATTTTTAACTAAGGGCGCAGGTATGTTCTCCGGTATGATGCTAAGCCAATATACAGCAGATTCTTTGATAGTTGAGCAGAGAATACTTTCTAATCCTGCTTCCGTTCAATCTATACCGGCTGCAGCAGATCAGGAAGATTTTGTATCTATGGGTATGAACACAGCGATCAAAAACGCACAGATACTTGATAATGCCTATGGAGTTATTGGAATTGAGTTCATGGCTGCCGCTCAGGCATTGGATATTCGCAATTTTGAAAATGGCAAAGGCGTAGGCAAAGCCCGCGAAGTGATCAGAAAATATGTTGATTATCTCGATATTGATCGTCCGCTATACAAAGATCATACTGTAATGAAAGAACTCGTAAAATCAGGCGAGATACTCGACGAAGTAGAAAAAGAGATTGGTTCTTTAGAGGATCAGATATAATAAATAAAAAGGGGATAATAAATGGACATCAAAAAGTTAGAAACGTTTATTGATATATCAAAGCAAAAGCCGAAAAAAACTATTGCCGTCGCCGCTGCCGAAGACCAACCAGTCCTGGAAGCAGTGTTGGCTGCAAAGAATGAAGGATTTGTAGATCCATTGCTTATTGGTAATGTAGAGAAGATCAAGGAAATAGCTGATAAAATCGGTTTTGATCTAAGTAAAGTCGAAATGATAGAAGAAATCAATCCTGCACAAAGCGCAAGGATAGCAGTTAAGAAAGTGCGTCAGGGCAATGCCCAGATATTGATGAAAGGCATGGTCGGCACTGCAGATTATCTACGTGCTATACTCGATAAGGAAAATGGTTTGCGAAAAGGATCGCTCCTTAGTCATGTCGGATTTTTCGAACTCGATGCATATTATAAACTAATAGCTTTAACGGATGCCGCTCAGAATATTGCCCCCGATCTGACAGAAAAGATAGGAATAATAAACAATGCGGTGGATATGTTCCACCGCATTGGAATAGAAAATCCCAAAATTGCCATTCTGGCAGCAATTGAGGGTGTAAATCCTAAAATGCCCACAACTATTGACGCAGCTGCTCTGACACAGATGAATTATCGCAAGCAGATAAAGGGCTGTATAATTGACGGGCCCCTGGCTTTTGACAATGCAGTTTCTTTGGAAGCTACTCAGCACAAGGGAATACAAAGCGAAGTGGCTGGCGATACCGACTTACTGCTAGCCCCGAATATAGAAGTAGCAAACGCTTTATATAAAAGTTTTACTTATTTTGGCAAAGCAACTGTAGCCGCTGTTATACTCGGAGCTGCAGTTCCGATTGTTCTTACATCCCGTGCAGACTCGGACAAAAGCAAACTGATGTCTATTGCTCTGGCGGCAACATATTGATTTTTTAGAAACATAATGAAAATGGCAAGGAAAAGATGAAGATATTAGCTTTAAATCCAGGATCAACATCAACCAAGATTGGTCTATATGAAGATTGCGATCTCGTTTTTGCAAAAACTATCAGGCATAGTGCCGATGAAATACACAAGTATGCCAAGATAATTGACCAATACTCTTTTCGGAGGGATATTATAATAAAAACGATAAACGAGCAGGGTGTAGATCTAAGCGAACTCGACGCAGTGGTAGGAAGAGGCGGCTTACTTAAACCAATTCCCGGTGGTGTCTATCGGGTAAATGATGCACTAATAGCCGATCTGAAAAAAGAAATAATGGGCGAGCACGCTTCTAACCTCGGAGCTATTCTGGCTAATGAAATCGTAATGAAATCCGGTAAGGATATTGGTGCATTCATTGTGGATCCCGTAGTAGTTGATGAGCTATGTGATGTGGCTAGATATTCCGGTCGTCCCGAGCTGCCACGCATCAGTATATTCCATGCTTTAAACCAAAAAGCTGTTTCACGCAGATATGCCAGAGAGAATAATAAACGCTACGAAGATTTGAATCTTATTGTCGTCCATCTCGGTGGCGGTATAACAGTAGGTGCACACGAAAAAGGAAGAGTAATTGACGTGAATAATGGTCTTGACGGCGACGGACCTTTTTCGCCAGAGCGTACTGGCTCCCTGCCAGTAGGTGCATTGGCAAAATTGTGTTTCTCAGGAAGATTCCAGCTCCATGAGATCAGAAAAATGATAACAGGGCGTGGTGGAATAGTTGCGTATCTTGGCACCAACGATTCTATGGAAGTCGAAAATCGCATAGAGCAGGGCGACAAAGAAGCAAAGCTGATTTATGAATCTATGGCTTATCAGATATCCAAAGAGATCGGCAAATGCGCCACTGTGCTGAAGGGAAAAGTAGATGCCATAATCTTAACTGGCGGTCTTGCAAATTCAGATATGGTAACAAACTGGATAAAAGAACGCACATCCTTCATCGCACCCGTAGAAGTTTATCCTGGCGAAGATGAATTGCAGGCACTTTGCGAAGGTGTCTATTTTGCATTGAATGGCGAGCAGGAAGTAATTGAATATGTGTAGAAATAGACTAACCCGATGATGTGAAAGTCATCGGGTAGAAATCAAAACTAACAGGAACTCTGATGTGTTAAATTGAATCACCCTATACTATTGCTTAAAACACGAAATGTCAGGACTTCTTGCCTGTGAAAGTCTAAGACCATTGCAAAACCAAAGAAAATCCCCCTTTGTCCCCCTTTTAAAAAAGGGATACCCCACAATTAATTACATATCAAAGTCTTACTCCCTCCCTTATTTATAAGGGAGGGGCGGGGAGGGATCAGTTTTGGACTTTTGCAATGGTCTTAGTCTGTATGTCTTTGTCTCCAATTTGTGAAAGAAGGGCGTCCAAGGGTTTATAATCATATTGTCCAGTTAAAGTATAGCTTCCCATACCGTCATCTTTTAGAACAGACCTGATATTTCCGAGATGGTCAGTTATATTACTCCTCATTATTATTCTTTTTAAATAATTTTGTAAGAACTGAATTTACTGATTCAAATGCTTGA
>CAYQTZ010000162.1:0-6686 GCA_964420565.1 uncultured Hyphomicrobiales bacterium | reverse complement strand
GGTTTCTTCAGTAGAACAATCATTCTTGATTGTTGTTTATTAACTTGACATGACACTATCTTTTTATTACCATAATGGCACTACTTTCCATTAGTGTTTCAGCTATCAAATAATATACTCCTGATGAAAGATTGCTAAGGTCAATATGAAGTTCATTTTTACCCTGCATGAAAACTATATTTGTCTTTAGCTCTATTTTTTGTCCCAACTGGTTTGCAATATATAATTTATACTGAGTGTCCTGCCTGCTTTCTATAGTGATATGAAGAAAATGCTCTACAGGATTTGGATACACCGACATTGTAATATACTCTGATAAAATGGTTCTATCAACTGAAGTACCTGGCTCACTGTTCTTTCTTCCGGGTGTGCCGTAGTCTTCTGATGACTGCCAGCTTTCAGGTAGGGCATTGTCAAGCTCAGAAGAGATAAGCTCAAGCGTAGGACCATCGCCATCGGGTTCAGTGGGCCAAGGCTCTTTGTCGTCATAAAGAACATGATCTATTAATTCTCCTCCTGAATTATAAAGCCGCAATAATTCACCACTGCCACGGAAACCAAAATCAAATTCTCCGATAACGTTAGTTACATCAGGATAATATTGCTTGAAGCTTTGCATGTCGTTAGATAATACAATAAATGACTGTGAGAGCAATCTAAAATTATCTGGAAAGTAGAAAATATTGTCGTCATTTGCATCATTAAAATACCACTGCTCCATTTCTATGGGAAATTCTGTTGGATTATAGAATTCCACCCAGTCGCCGCAATCTCTGTCGTCTGGCGGATTATAGCATATTTCATTTATCACAATGCCCTGCTGTTGCAGATATGGAATAGCACCTATATCTACCCTCGAGCCATCAGGGTCTCTTGGGCTATGGGGGTCTCCCGCGTTAATGCAGGGAGAATTGGGCAGCAATCGAAAGTCATTATTTCCCGGATCTACGAAGAGGGGATCAGCTTTGATATTATTAGTACCCTGAAACAATGTTTCATCACATAGAGTATAGCTTATCGTAATTTCAGAAATATCATCCTTTTGGAATGATTGATCGGTTGCTTGGGACAGTATTGTATTACTGACATCTGCTATTGTTCCTATTGGCAAGTTATCAGGATTAGTAACAGAGAGATTTGTTTGATTTTTCCATAATGTATTATTATAAACCTTGATGTGCCTTGCTGTTTTTAAAGCAATTCCGTATAAACACCCTGATATGATGTTTCTGGAAATCTCGATAGAATCAGAACGTACATCAAAGCGGCTTCCAATTGAAATGCCTTTATCAATTACATCAAATATCTTATTTCCACTAATTTTAACATTTCTGCTGCCGTTTAAATCAATACCATCATCGGAAGATATATTTATTTTGTTGTTAATAATATAACTGTCATTGCATGGGTCGCATTCTATAGCATCAGGTACATTGAAAAGAGAATTTGAATCTGCTATTATATTCCCATGCCTTATTAGTATACCTCCAGTCAATCCATTGCTAGAAATTTCGCAATTTTCCACTTTGTATTCACCCCACTCCAACCTGCATGTAGGTCCATCAAAAGAAATATCATCGGTTATTGTAAATTTGGAATTTGATATATCGAGTTTGCTGGAATCTACTGAAAGAATGATATTAGTAGCCTCAAGATGATCAATAATGCATTGATCTGTGGCATTGTCAATCATTATTTCAAAAAGTGAATTGTTTGATATTGAATTATGAATTTTAACAGGCTCTTCTGAGGAACCTAAAAATGCTAAACTACCATTGACCATTATCTTAGCACCGTGAGAACATATCAGTTCGGTACCCTTTTCTATCAATAATTTTGTATCTTCATGAATTGTTACATAGCAATTAATCGTTACAGGAGAATCTTCTTTACTTAAGACCAAATCAGAAGTGATTTCGCAGGGCATCTGTGTCCCTTTCTGATATAAAAATGAATTCTGATCATCCCAGCCAATTGTAACTTTGTTATCATCTTTTGCTTCAACTTTGTAATAGCATATTCCTTTAAAATCCAGATCGTCGGCTACAAAAAATGTATCCTTAATATTATCAAATACTTTAGTTCTATCCGGTGCATATCCTCTCGAGCTTGAAACATATAACGAATAGCTTATCTCATTGCCCAATTTGCTTTGGGAGTGGCTCCATGAAAATAAAACATCATCAGATTGTATATCTTGTATTCTATTGACTCTGAAGTTTTTGGGGAATTGTTTCATTTGATACATAAGAAAATTGTATCTGTCATCAATAAATTGTTTGTTCAGCTCAATATGCTCCCAATATGTATCCATAGTTTCGATATTAATGGTTTTGTCTTCTTCAACAGAGGACTCCAGAGTATTGGCAAGGCTGTCAATAATCGGATGCAGAGTTTCATTGTTGAATATTGATTGTCTAAATTGATCTATTCGGTTTAAAATATCAGAAAAGATCTGCTCATTTACCAAGGCTCTTTCTAAAAAAGGATTATCATGAATCCATTCCCAGCCCGAAAAATCATAAGGAAAACTCGAAGAATAGGCTATGAAAGTCTTGTCCATATCCCATGGTAGCATAGTCCATTTTCCAGTGCCATGTATGTCATGATACATATAGTAATTATGGTAATATGTGCTACCATTGGATAGCATTATATTCATGGCAATTATATTCAGCATCTTATCGTAATCAAAAGTTCTCTTGCAAAAGTCATAATAATCGCTTTCGGGAACATATTCCAGCGAATCAATCAGTACTTGCAGGTCGTCTCTGCTCTGATGCTCATTGGTTTTCTTTTCCCAAGCAACATATATATCATCAAAAATGCTTAGGCAGGCACCGTCATGAGTAGCTTTATAAAGATTCCCAATCGGATCGATATCATTTGACAGCAGAAAATCTGAGTCAATATTCTCTACCATTAGATAAATACCGAAGTATTCCCCATTAAGGTATATCCTGGCATGTTCGGCTTTAAAGCATGGGTGCCCGATTTTATTGTAGATATAGGAAGCAAGGAATTGCCTCATATAAGTTGGGTCGGTATATTCTGCATTGAAGTTTATCTTATCTCTGCCATTTTTAAACGGCTCGTCGTTGAATTTGATTTTCAGAGATTTTTTGGGGAACTTCCGGGAATCATCGCCTCTGATGCGCATTTCTACGTTGGTCCATGTTTCGCCATCATTTTCTAATTCAATAGGGATGTAATGATCTTCATCGAAATTCTCATAAATGTAATTAAAATCGGCAGTATTGCAAGTGATGTAAAACGTTTGAATATCTGAAGAAACGACTAGAAAAGCATTAGTAATAAAGATAAGTGCAATGATGAAGTAACGCATATCATACCTTATTATTCATATAATTTATTATTTAGCGACGTTTTTCAATGTTAGAAATTGCTGTCATTTTTGGATTTTATAATAGTCTCATGTCAAATATTAATTGTCAATCAATCAGGAATGTTCGATCTACTATAAGTAGGTTTCTTCAGTAGCATAATCATTCTTGATTGTTGTTTATTAACTTGAAATGACACTACACTTCTTTCTACTTATTCTGTCAAATAACCGTCATTTCAAATCTCACTACACTTTATGTCGCAAGAAGAAGATCAATTAATTGTTGATAATCATAGATTTAACACATATTACGTTTTAGCTGCATTCCGTACAGTTCTGCAAATCTGTAGCGGGCATTTGCAGTAAAGTGTTAATTCAGGGATCAATTATGTGAATTTGCTATAGTCTCTTAATATTACTTTTGCTCAAACATTAGAAGTCATACAGATTTTTACTATATTGCATTTTTTTCGGAAATAAATATGAAGAATTTATTGATAATAGCATATTATTTTCCTCCATCTGGAGGTCCTGGAGTTCAACGGGTGCTCAAGCACGTAAAATATCTTCCGGAATTTGGCTGGAATCCTATTGTATTGACAGTAGATAATGGAAACTTCCCGGCCAGAGACGAATCGTTGCTGAAAGAAATACCAGATAGCTGCGATGTGTATAGAAGTAATATTTTCGAGCCGTATGATCTTTACAGATTGTTTATGGGCAAAGGCAAGAACTCTGCAATAGATGTTAATGTAATAAAAAAAGAAGACCAAGAAACATCTTTCAAAGAAAAAGTAGCAGAATTTATACGATCTACGTTCTTTATACCAGATGCCAGAGCTTACTGGAAATACTCTGCAAAAAGTGTGCTTAGAAATATTTTTCAGAAGCATAAAATTGATGCTCTTTATAGCTCATCGCCTCCGTACACCTGCTCCATTATTGCAAGAAATATTAAGCGTAATAGAAAATTGCCATGGGTTGCCGGCTTTCGTGATCCGTGGACAGGGTTTATTTCCTCACCCAATAGATGGTTCTTGCCACGATACATAGACAAAACTATGGAACACAGCGTTTTCAAAGAATCAGATTATGTAGAATGTGCGTGGCAGGGTATTATCGAAGATGCTTTGGAGAAGTATCCTGAGCTTGACAGAAATAAATTCATCCACGTGCCAAATGGTTTCGATTCTTCGGATTTCCCTGAAGTTGAGCAAAAACGCAATGATAAATTCACTATAACATATACTGGTTCGCTTTACGGCAGAAGAAACCCAGACAGCTTGTTTCGGGCAATTAAACTATTGATAAACCAAAATAAGATCAAGCCCGAAGAGCTTCATATTAGATTTGTTGGCAGATTTGGTAGGGAAGTGGAAGAAATGTTTGAGCGTGTTTCATTTCGTTCATCTATTGAAACTATCGAATACGTACCCCACTCAGAAAGCATAAAGTATCTTTTAAGATCTGACTGCCTTTTGTTGATAGTTGATGAATCAAAAGAGAGTAAAAATATAGTGCCAGGCAAAGTATATGAATACATTGGCGTTCGTAAGCCCTTGCTTGCTATAGCGCCTCAGGACAGCGATATTGCCAAACTAATACGCGAAACAAATGCTGGTAAAATTGCTCATCAAACCGAAATAGAAAAAACAGCAGAGATAATTCTTGATTATTTTAACAAGTGGAAGTCAGGAGAAATACTTATTAAGCCAGATAATAACGAGATAGACAAATATGAACGCCGTAACTCTGCGAAAAAATTGTCAGATATTTTATACAGGTTAATATAATGATCAAAGGAGCTTAGTGCATGAAAACAAATTTCATTATTTACTCAATGATTATTATGATCATTAGCTCTGGTTATATATTATCTTCCGAAAATGGATCAAATAGCGAAGATATACCCACAGGTATGCTTTCCTGGTCGCAGTGGCAAAGTATAGCAGGTTGGGAAGATTACTCTGCTTCTGATTATACCCCCGATCAGAATATCGTAAATCAGATAGATAGCATAACAAAACAAAGAGATATATGTTTTATTATTTTTACTGCAAGCTGGTGTTCGGATTCCAGGTCAGAAACACCCAAAATATATAAATCATTAACTCTATCTAATATTTCACTTGAAGCTATAACCTTATATGGTGTGGACAGAGAAAAGAAAGAGCCAACTGAAGCATATCTTGAATATGATTTAGAGAGGGTTCCAACTTTGATAATCGTCGAGAACGAAGCAGTAATTGGTACTATCGTAGAATATCCCAACTCAAGCTGGGAGCAGGATATATTAGATATTCTTCTAACTCCGTAACTCCATTTTATCATTATTAAATATAATTCATAGATTAGTGAATTATTTTCTTGTCAGATAGTTATTGAAAATAACAAAAAAAGCTTGTCCGTTGTCGAATTATTACTTATTTTTAATTAAAAATTAATTTTCGATACATAATTCTTTAAGTTTTGATAATTTTTTACTTAAAGAAATAGCCTAAAAAGCCGAATATTAGAGAAATTGCAGGATTTATACGACCCAAAAATTCTAGCATGATCTTAAGTTTGATAATGATTTCAACTTAAATATTTTTTCATAAACTATAGGTCTGAATTATGGCTCAGAAAGAAAATATGCTCCACACGGACCAGCATACCACACACGAAGAATTACTTCAGCTTGTTACTTTTCACATCGGAGACGAAGAATTTGGCGTTGATATCCTTAATATACAGGGCATCAACCGCATGGTAGAAGTTACCAAAGTGCCAAACGCCCCCGAATATGTAGAAGGGATTATCAATCTAAGGGGTAAAGTCATTCCCATTATTGACTTAAGGAAGCGGCTCGGCATGGTCGAAAGGGACTATGACAAAAACACCCGCTTCATTGTCGTGGAAATGAAAGACAAAGTAATTGGTTTCATTGTGGATTCCGTGAACGAAGTGCTTCGTATCAACAAAGGAATAACGGAAGCACCGCCACCGATGGTCTCTGGTATTGACTCTGATTTCATCACTGCTGTCGGAAAACTGGAGGACCGCCTCCTGATACTGCTCGATATCGAAAAGATCCTAAGCTCCGAAGAGAAAAAGGAACTTGAGCAGATAGTAGAGAATAGTTAGTATATATAAAATATTTGTTTATTTAAATAAGGGGTATTGATATGAAAATTGGTCTAAAACTTGGACTCGGCTTTGGCTTTCTGATTGTTGCCATGGTCGTAATTGTCTTTTTTGGTATTAATGGATTGAACACTCTCAATTATGAAGTGGACGACTTAGCCAACGACAAGTTCCCGAAAACTGTCTGGTCTAACGACATCATTGACGCCGTGAA
>CAYQTZ010000161.1:6247-6692 GCA_964420565.1 uncultured Hyphomicrobiales bacterium | reverse complement strand
GTTGCGAATAGCTCTACTTCATTACTATAGCAGATGAATTCATCATCGCCGGCATAGGCATCAATTACATTATTAAGTGTCAATTCAGCCGTTTGCGAATATGTAATACCACATTCACTTATTACCTTTATGCGAAATAGGTTGGCATCGAAACCATTTCCAGTTTCATCGATAGACAACTCATCTGTATTAACACCGGAAAAGACATCATTATTACTAAGATTGCTCCAACTACCGCCATTATTTGTACTTCTTTGCCATGATATTTCCAAATCTCCGCTTCCACTAACAGAAGTAGAGAATTGAGCAGCGCCTCCAAAGCATGTTTGATGATCGTCGGGTCCAGATATTTCCGTACTTGCTAATACACTGATCTCTACTAATTCCGAAGTTTCATTATCATCGCAATTATTTTGAATAATACATTTAAATAAATCATCTCCCA
>CAYQTZ010000161.1:0-6237 GCA_964420565.1 uncultured Hyphomicrobiales bacterium | reverse complement strand
CTCCGGAAAACGTGGTATTGTTCTGAATTAATGTCCAGTTATCCCCCATATCAGTTGAGAAGTACCACTGATATTCTAAATACCGACCAGCTACTAATAATTCAAAAGTTGCCTCAGCACCTTCGCAAGCTGTCTGATTCGATGCTTCCTCCTCAATATAAGGGATTTGTATAACATCTAAAATAGCTGGATCAGAGGTCATTTCATCATAATTATTAGTAGCATAAAGCTTATACTGATACCCACCCATAGAAGCATAAATACCAGATATTTCCAAAGTTTCTGTTTCAGTTCCCTGATACATCGCATTATCAGACAAGTCGCTCCATGTATCGCCGTCGTCTGTGCTTATCTGCCATTGAAAATCGGGAGAGGGGTTGCCTTCTGCATTACATATAAATGTGGCATCTCCTTCTGTGCAAGCTTCAGTGTCGTCTGGCTGGGAGGTTATAGATAGAGAGGTCTCGACTGAAAGTTGGGCTGGCTCTGTTGTTGCTCCATCAGGACAAGAGTTAGAGCCAATAAGCCTATATAAATACGTATCCATATTTGCGGTTACTGACTCAATAAAGAGAGATTGGGAAAAAACACCTGAATACATTGTGTTATTATCAAGCCAATTCCAGCTCTCACCACTATCAGTAGAGACTTGCCAATTCATCTCTGAAGGATCTCCAATATCAGCAGTGAAAGTATGATCATCACCTGCAGAAACTGTTGCATTATTAGGATTTTCAGCAACGACTAACTCATCTTCGAGGATTATGGAAGCTGAATTTGTTAGTACTGATCCCGCTGAATTGTTTCCAGTTAATCGGTATAGATTACTTTGTATATCTTCAGAGGGACTGTTTATGGTTAAATTGCTGGTGCTTACATCAGAATAAAGTGAGTTGTTGCTAAGGTTTGTCCATGTATCGCCATCATTTGAACTTACCTGCCATTGAACTGTGGGCTCGGGCACGCCTGATATAGATGAAGATAAATAAGCATTATCACCAATACAAGTAGTATGATCATTAGGGTGGCTGTCAATTTCTATATAACCATCAACAAAAAGATCTCCGGAGTTTGAATATGTTTCATATTCGCAAATATTACTGACTTCTACTCTGTAAATATAACCATTAAAAGACAGCGGAACGTTATTAATATTTAATGTCGAAGTCGTTGCATTTGAATAAACTCCTCCATTGGAAATATAGGACCACGTATCGCCATCATCTATTGAAAGCTGCCATTTATATGAATGACCATTTTCATCGCTAACAGAGAAATATGTATTATCGCCAGCTGTAACATCCTGATTCGACGGATGAGAAGTAATTATGGCATTCTGGTAAACAGTAAGTTCTGCAGACTCAGAATATGATGTTCCCTGATCATTTTCAGCTTCTAATCTATACAGATAACTATTCATATCCCCTGAAATATTACTTACGGTCAACGAAGAAGTTGTGTATCCGCTATAATAATAGCTGTCTGAAGATTCATACCAATCATCTCCGCCATTTTCGCTATAAAACCACTGATAACTTGTAACATCGCCAATAGCTGTTGCCGAAAAATCTACAGAAGAACCTGGGCAAACTGTTTGGTCGTCTGGATCAGATGTAAATATTGGAGTAGTTTCAGGCCCTAAACCAGTTATCATAATAGAGAAATTCTGAGAGTTGCCCGAAAGTGATCCTTCGTGGTTTATTCTAATTGTGTATGTTCCTGCATCGGGGTTTTCTATATATACTTGTTCTACGTTATCAATGTCATTGTCGCCAGTAGTTGCAGCGTTACCGGGATTGCTATAACTTAATTTATAAGGATAATAGGTAGAGCTTCCTTTCAATAATCTCAGATCAAGATCATTAACTAATTTTGAAGTTCTGTTATTAAGCGATAATGAAGAGTAAGAAGCGGCTGGATCAGTCCAGCATATAGTAACTCTGATAGGTGATGTGCCGTCGGAATAGCCATAAATATCTTCGGTTTCGTTATTACTTAAGTTCAGCTCCTGAATGTCAAAATCCTCATCGCGATTGGCATTTTCAGACATTAACTCTGCTGCTCCTTCTATGTTAAGCAAACCCCAGCCAAATTTATAATCAGGTCCGTCGTTAGAGCCAGCTTCATGAGCCGTTTGAATAACAATGCCTCTTAATGTAGATGACCACATAGTAGCAGAACTGCCGTGTAGGTTTTCATGATGCTCTAACAGAAGTCCCAAAGCTCCCGAAGTATTAGGAGAAGCCATTGAAGTACCGCTGGCACTAGCATAATCAGTATTTGAAGAACTATGAGATGAGTATAATGAAATCCCATTAGCTACAATATCCGGCTTAATTCTTCCGTCATCTGTAGGCCCCCATGAGCTAAAGCTTGACATAATAACATCAGAAGGATCGTCATAACCAGAAGTAATATCATTAACAGCGCCAACTACCATAGCATTTTTTGCAACAGACATATGGGATAAGCAATCATATCCGTCAGTTCCTCCATCCTTTTCGCGTGTTGCTGTTGACCATGTCCATCCATCGTTCCAATACTTATGTGAAGTGCCTGGCGAAGGGCCGTCGCCTCTGTCGTTACCTGCAGAAACACATATCAGATAGTTAGGATAATCATAAGCGATATCATCAATATCTTCTGATGCATCACTATAATATCCAAATGCCGCATCTTCGCTTGAGGATATGTCAGTATCACCAAACCAATACCATACATCGCCTCTATACCACCCAGTAATATAACCATAAGAGTGATTAGATACTTTTAAACCATTATTTGCTGCAGAAGCCATTTCACTAAGATCACTATACCAATCATAGCAATCAATATCAGCTTCGTAAGACATACCTTTCGCATTGCTTTCTGCTCCTCTGGCTATCATAGTTCCAGCAACATGAGTAGCATGCCAACTATTTGATGAAGAACTATCTTGCTGTGTGGCTCTGCCGGTATTGAACTCCTGATGGGTAGTGCGAACTCCACCACCATCCCAGATACCCAAAGTAATGCCATCACCTGACAGATCAAGTCCTGCTCCGCCACCCGAATAAACTTTGTTAGCAGCTACTGTACGTGCTGCATTAATATTATGTGTGATGTAATATAAAGGTATGCCATTTTCTGTGATAGAACGAATTTCTATTACTGTTCCATCTTCAAGAGTTTCTCTAATAGGCAAGCCGTATTTTTTTGCATACTCTTCAGCTTCTGATCTTTCTTCGAACCAAATGACTCTTGATTGCTCAATTTTTTCTTTGAGAGTCAGGTCATTATTTGTCTGAGCATTGACCCAAATAGCCGAAAGTATAGTGATCATCCATGTATAGTATAATATTCTCATTTTTTGCCTCACTTATATAGAGTAATCATTAATAAATTTATTCTAATATTAAAAATTATTAACACTTATGCAAGAAAAAAATTGCAAAATGAATAATTATTAATTTATTTATTTAATATATATGCAAATCTCTAATTACCTGAAAGATAATATATTAGAGAATATTATATCTTTTGTTTACTTAAATATCTTAATAATAAATCGAAATCAAATTCTATTATGAATATTTATTAATTTATCAAAGTGATTAAATAATGAATAATTATTAATATATAAGACTATTGCAAAAGTCCAAAAACTGATCCCTCTCCGACACTCCCCTACAAGTACCGACAGGTCGGGATCTGACTATAAGGGAGGGAGTAAGATATTATAAACCAATGGGTTAAAAATTATCTCATGTAAATTGGTAGGAACACAAGGAAGATCATTTCTTGGGCTGTAACATAGTCTCTAAATATGGGGAAAGCATCTATATCGAATGATAACAATAACTTTCTCCTTCTTTTCGTTGTACTGGGGAGGGATAGGCTTTATATATACTTTTCATTAATTCCCCATGGTACCTTCTTACTAAGAGAGGGAAAAAGATAAAAGTCCGCTTTTTGGTAATGGGGGAGCACTTCTCTGCATTTCACTATCCTCTAACCTTCATCTCCAAAAAGAGGGCTGTCTGTGATAAATATAGCCTATATATACGAATATTAGTTTGTTTTTAGTTATAAACTCAGAAATTAAGTGTTTTACTTAGTTCAAATTCCGTGTAACATTCATTGATACTTAACTCAAAAAGCGATATTTATGTATTGAATTTAATTTTTCAAATTATATGGAGATATTATAATGATCAAAAAACTATTAATTCTTCTATCAATATTAAGTATTTGCTTAATTGAAATTAATGCTCAAGAGCTTTCCGGAGGTGCTGATATTATGAACAGATATGTCTGGAGAGGTAGAGATTTCGGAAATTCGCCCAGTATTCAACCCTCGATCGAATTTTCAATTGCTGGATTTACTTTGGGTACATGGGGAGCTTTCAGCACGAACAGTAATAATTTTCAGGAACATGATTTGTATTTATTTTACAATTTCCTCGATATGTTTTCTATTGGAATAACAGATTACTTTTTCCCTGCTTTTCCTTTGGATCAATTTGGTTATAAAAATAAATATTTTGATTATGCTGAAGAAACTACTAACCATTATATTGAAGCTAATCTATCTTTCGATGGCACTGAATCATTCCCAATTTCATTGTCAGCAAATGTATTCTTTTATGGGGCTGACACAAAAATGAAGATAGACCCTAACTCTAATGAAATAGCAAGAGGAGATCAGAACTATTCTACATATATCGAGATGGGTTACTCAGGTACAGTAAGCGAAACTAATTATGACCTGTTCCTTGGGATAACCACCGGAGAAGGTCTGTATGGCACAACTTTTGGCGTTGTGAATCTGGGCATCACTGTTAATAAAGAAGTTAAGATCACTGATGATTTCTCTTTGCCAGTGCAAACCAGCTTCATTACAAATCCTCAGGATGAAAATATTTACTTTGTATTTGGTATATCACTTTAAATAAAAATATAAAAGGGAAATAATAATGATTGATTATGGTACAACTACTTTTATGATACTTGCAACAAGCCTTGTTATGCTTATGACACCGGGGCTTGCATTCTTTTATGGTGGTCTTGCAGGAAAGAGAAATATACTTGGTATAATGATACAGACTTTTGTATCCTTAGGTATTACAACGATTCTATGGGTATCATTTGGTTATAGTCTCTCATTCAGTGGAGGTGAGGGCGGTATAATCGGTAATTTCGACAATGCTTTTCTTATGAATGTTCCTTTCGATCAGATATATGGAGGTGACGAAGGGAAATTCCCTGAATATATATTCATCGCTTACCAAATGATGTTTGCTATTATAACTCCGGCATTGATCACAGGAGCATTTGTGAACAGAGTAACGTTTAAATCCTACATTATATTTTTAGTAATGTGGCAGATATTCGTATATTATCCTTTTGTACACATGATCTGGGGTGGTGGACTTCTTGCAGAATGGGGAGTAGTTGACTTTGCCGGTGGTGTGGTAGTGCATACTACAGCTGGTTTCGCGGCTCTTGCATCTGTTTTTTACGTAGGTACACGTAGAGATCGCAAATCGCTACCAAATAGTATTCCATTGGTAGCTATTGGAACAGGACTCCTTTGGTTTGGGTGGTACGGTTTCAATGCTGGAAGCGAACTTGCGGTAGATTCCATAACGACTTTAGCATTTTTGAATACAGATGTTGCCGCATCTTTTGCGGCTATAACATGGCTTGCTATTGAATGGTCACGAGACCGAAAGCCAAAATTTGTTGGGTTGCTTACTGGTGCAGTGGCTGGTTTGGCAACCATAACTCCTGCAGCAGGGTTTATATCTCTTCCGATGGCAATGTTACTTGGAATACTCGCAGGGGCAGTCTGCTATTTAGCTGTTCAGCTAAAAAACAAATTCGGTTGGGATGATGCTCTTGATGTTTGGGGAGTGCACGGCGTTGGTGGTTTGTTAGGAACTATTTTGCTGGGAGTTATGGCTTCAGAATCAATTAACGGGCAGTCGGGTCTTCTCGAAGGCAATACTGCTTTCTTTTTCAAAGAGTTATCAGCAGTACTCATAGCAGCTGTTTACGCTTTTATATTCACTTACATAATGCTTGTAGTAATTAACTTTATTACCCCCGTTAAGGTATCTGAAGTAGAAGAGAACGATGGTTTAGATCTTTCACTTCACGGCGAGAGAGCTTACGACGAAGGAGCTTTATAGATCTAAAGCTCACAACTCCTGATCCTACTACGTAAAATAAAGAGTTATGAAGATTGGGTAATAA
>CAYQTZ010000160.1:0-6694 GCA_964420565.1 uncultured Hyphomicrobiales bacterium | reverse complement strand
GGTAGTTGCTGGCTTCCTTGCATTGATACGCTCTATCCATCCCGAGCTTAATGCCATAGAAGCTATGGAATTTGCCAGGCAATGTACTGATGATATTTCTACTTTAACAGCACACTACGGAAAAATCATTCCAGGCAGAATTAATTTGCAGAAAGCTTTAGAGCTTAGTCCATATTCTATTCCATCTATAGCCATTGAAAATGTTCAGTATCGAAACACTGGCGGAGAGCTTATCGAAAGATTCCAGCCAGGCGATGTAATTGATATGCGGATTTTAGCTCACAATTATCTCGCCGCAGCAGAAGATCTAATCGTAAAATTATCTATTGGCTACGGCGATAGTGACGTAATAACAATTCTTGAGCCAGAAGTAAATCTGGGGAATGTGCCTTCGCATTCCGTTCTGACAATTGGCGATTTTAAGATTGAGATCAATCAGGCAAGCAAAGATAAAATATTATTGAGATTAGATATTTATAATGAAAATGGTACATATTCCGATTTTCGTTTATTGCAGTTTACTCCTACTTCAGAAGTAAAAACTTTTTCTAACAATGTGTTTTCATTTTCTGTAGGAGATCGGGGTACTCTTGGTTACGGTGGCACTCTAAACAATCAGGAAGGTGTGGGTATTACTTATCTCAACTACGGAAGCCAGATATATGAAGCAGGCTTAATTGCTACGGAAAGTAACAGCAAGCTAATTAGTGCCAACTGGGGCGACGGTCCCGATTATAATGACTTTTCTCCAATTCAGCCCTTTATTGCTACAAATACAGGAATATGCCGTGACTTGCTTCCTTATCCCGTTAATCAAATAGGTCTCGATATTACCCAGGAAGTCAGTATTGCACATGGCGATGAACCTTACGGGCTAATACTTGTTACAGCCGAAAACATTTCAGGCGAGATATTGCAGGATGTGTCAGTAGGTTATTTTTTCGATTGGGATATTGGCTTTGAATCTGACAGCAATGAAATAGCATTATTCCCTAATGGCGTGCCGGATTTCTTTGTGCATACTCCAGCTGCTGCAATGATAGCAAGATATTCAAGCGACCCGAATTTCCCCGTTTTTGGCTGCGGAGTAATCGCTGATATTGAAGATTACGAAGCTCAGGCAGCAGGGCAGAGCTATGATATCTGGTCTGAATCCCTGGCTTTCAGAATATTAACATTGAACAGCGGCACTTCCATAAGCTATGATAATATTAATGATATTAATTGCGTCGTGGGGATGAAATTTCCCGGCACTATGCATGATGGAGAAACACGGCAATTCAAAATGATCTTTGCCGCCGCCATGAATGATGACGATCTCGCCATGGTAATGCAAGATGCCTTTACTACTATTAACGTTGAAGATAATTATAAGGATATTTCCAACATTAAAATATACCCTGTGCCTGCAAAAGATTTTGTGAATATTGAAATACAGGAACCACTATCGGCATCAGCAAATATTTCTCTGAAAAGTATCATAAACGGAGCTGACATATTGAATATTAAAAATGCTGATATTTCATCATCTGCAAGTTATCAGATAGACACAAGGAATATTCCTGCGGGAATTTATATAATTCAAATAGAA
Source organism: uncultured Hyphomicrobiales bacterium (assembly GCA_964420565.1). GTDB lineage: Bacteria > Bacteroidota > Ignavibacteria > Kapaibacteriales > UBA2268 > CAYQTZ01. Next base: position 5,103 of record CAYQTZ010000160.1, on the reverse strand, counting down.
ACAAATCACAGTATTATTACAGAAAAATTAATTATTATTAAATAATGGAGATAAAAATGTATAAATATATATTCAATCTTGTTTTATTTTTGGCTACACTTTCTTTGCCTACTTTAGCTCAGGAGTCATTACTGCTTGACTATACTATACGTTCTGATTTTTATAGATTCGAATGGATTGATTACGAAAAATATGAATATACCACAGATAGCGAAGGAAGAATTACCGAAAAAATATTTTTCGTAAAGGGTAATAACGAATTAGAAGTGCAGTATAAATATGAATATACTTATGACCAGCAAGGCAATCTGACAGATGAAACTGAGTTAGTAATGGGGGAGGATGATTGGTCGCCATACAAAAGAACGACTTATGCTTATTACCCTGACGGCAATTTATCTGAAAAAACTCTGCTTTCTTATGTTTCTGGTGAATGGTCCGAAACATACCGCTATCTTTACAACTATGACCAGAATGGTAACGAAATAGATGTAATAGAAAGCATTATGTATGGCAGCGAATGGACTAATGCTAAAAGAAAACTTCAGGAATTTTCTGACGGCATACTGATGAAAACTACTTATAAAAAATGGAGTAATGAAGAATGGCAAAACGACCAGCTAAATGAAAACTTTTATAATGATAAACAAGAGAAAATTCAGTCTGTCTTTTCTTTCTGGTCCGAGAGCAATTGGAGACCCGTGAGAAAAGAGCTTTTTGAATACTATGATAATGGCTTGCTTGCCACAGAGCATCAGTTTGTAATTAGCGGCGGGGAAGAAATTGCATTTGAGATCATTGATTATCAATATTATGAAAACGACAGTTTGAAATCAAAAATTCATACTTTAAAGCCAGATACTGACAAAGACATCCACAAAACAGAGTTTTACTATTTGCCACAGCAAATGACACGCATTGAGATACTGATGTTTCAGGATAAATATAACTGGGTAATGAATCAAAAAAAAGTATATGTTTACAACAAATCAGGATATCTGAAAGCAGAAGAAAACTATGGTTGGTCTAAGGACAGGTGGGTGGATAACTGGAAACGTATCCTGACTTACGATGCATCAGGCTTCATTGATGTCGAAGATTCATATCTTTACGATAGCATTGGCTTCGGGAAAAGCGACAGTTTAAAGAATTTCTACCAATCAGATGGCTTTTTAGACAAACAGGAGTATTTCCGATGGGAAAACAGGGCATGGAAAAAATATAAAGAAAAAGAGTATAGCTTTGATGAGGATGATCACCTGACGGAAATAATTTCCTATTTCGTTGATAATGATATAATTACTCACTCAATAGCAGAGAGATTCGAATATGACAGCAATCATCAGTTCACACAAAACAAAATAATGACTTTAGAAGACGGTGTATGGACAGATTCACTCAAATTTGTTTATACCTATAAAAATGATATGTTAGAAAAGCTCACATCGCTGGAGTGGAACGGCACAATGTGGAAATATAAAAAAAGATCTCTTTATGTTTATAATGCTAATGACAGAATTTCTTACAAAAAAGAACAATACTCTGCGGGAACTGATGTGTGGATAGATCACATCTTCAATTACTATACTTATGATGATGAAAATATGCTCACAGAGCTTCTTCGGGAGTTCAGCGACAAGCCCAATTATCAGCAAAAGTTAGAATATAAGTATAACGGCGATGGTTTCATTACTGAGATCAAGCACTTAGAAAAACATGAAGAATGGTCTCCAACCCACACTACAATTTATGAATATGACGACAACAATAATCTCATAAAAGAATACGAGATGAATAAATCATCACAGATTTACAAACAAACTGACTACTATTACGATTGGATCAATGACGTAAAAAAGTTCGATAGAGGCTCTGCCGATTTTCAGGTATTCCCCAATCCATTTGATAATCAACTGACAGTTAGTTTTTACTTAGATAGTTACGAATATGTATCTTTGGCGATATATAACGCACAAGGTGAGCAGGTAACTAAGCCCATCAGCAATAATTATTCTTTTGGAGAGCATAAAGTATCTATCAACACGAGCTCTCTATCGTCAGGAGTTTACTATCTGAGTATCAACATAGGCGAAAGAGAATATACACAAAAAATAACAAGCGTGAAGTAAAAATTCTTGGTTTATGATAGCGCTTTTGCAATGGTCTCGAATCGCGAATTAAAGCGGATAATTATAATGGTAGCTTATAATAAAATGCCCTTCTCTATTCAATTAGAAAAGGGCATCAAATAGATAATTCTTATATATTTACCTTTCGTTTGCAACTATTTCACTGCGGCTAAAAAAGAATGATGATTCAATCAAGCCATTCTCAGGAGAGTCAGAGCCATGTACAGCATTTGTAGCTTTGGATTCGCCGTATAATTTGCGTATAGTGCCTTCCTCTGCATCAACCGGATCTGTAGCGCCGATCAGCTTGCGATAATCTTCTACAGCATTATCTTTCTCAAGCACCATAGGCACTATAGCTCCACTGCTCATATATTCGCAAAGCTCGCCATAGAATGGTCTCTCTTTGTGCACTTCGTAAAAGGCACCTGCCTGCTCTCGTGTGATCCTTGTCATTTTCATAGCTAAAATATTGAAACCTGCTTCTGTGATCTTAGCTATTATCTGTCCGATAGCGTTCTTTTGAACTGCATCGGGTTTAATTATTGCGAGTGTTCTTTCCATTATATTCTTTATCTCCGGACTTATTTTTTAGAAATAGTTTTTCTTGTTGCTTTCTTAGCTGGTGCTTTTTTTGCCGCTGTTTTTTTTGCAGTGGCTTTCTTTGGTTTAGCGGCAAGGGCTTTTACCATAGTTTCGCCAATTTCTGCGGGAGAATCAGCTACGTGGATGCCAGCGTCTTTCAGTGCTTTTATCTTGTCTTCGGCAGTACCTTTTCCACCCGCAATGATGGCTCCGGCGTGTCCCATTCTTCTGCCTGGAGGTGCTGTTCTGCCTGCGATAAAGCCAACCACAGGTTTTTTGACTTCATTTTTGATATACTCGGCAGCAGTTTCTTCAGCATTGCCGCCAATTTCGCCTATCATCAGTATAGCTTCGGTATCAGGATCATCGTTAAAAAGCTTGATCACATCAATAAATTGAGTACCGATAATGGGATCTCCGCCGATACCAATACATGTGGACTGTCCTAAGTCATTGTCAGTAAGCTGTTTTACGGCTTCGTAAGTTAATGTACCACTGCGGGAAACCACTCCGATATTGCCTTTCTTATGAATAAAGCCGGGCATAATACCAATTTTGCTTTCACCTGGGGAGATAACTCCGGGGCAGTTAGGTCCCACCAGCCGTGAATCAGAATCTTTCAAAGCAGAATATACCTGGATCATATCTTTTGTAGGAACGCCTTCAGTAATAGTAATGATCAGCTCTATACCAGCATCAATTGCTTCGAGAATCGCATCTGCAGCAAATGGCGGAGGCACGAAAATAACAGTTGCGTTTGGTTTTACTGCTTTGACTGCATCTTTTACAGTATTGAATACCGGCACAGCTTTTTTAAAAGGAGCTGCATCGTTTCCTTTATATTCCAGACCACCTTTACCGGGAGTTACGCCGCCAACGATCTTGGTTCCGTATTCGATCATCTGCATTGTGTGGAAAGTACCTTCCGAGCCAGTAATTCCCTGTACAATGACTTTCGTATTTTTGTTTACTAAAACGCTCATGGATCACCTTTTTATATAAATAATACTCTAATTTTTAACATATGTTACGTTTTCTGAAAATCACATTTCGCAATTTAAGAATTTTATAAAAAATATAATAAATTATCTTAAGAATAAATCAACTATTATATAAAATCCTTTGAAAATTCGAATATCATGTTATTCTTTTCATCTAAAATACAATCTCTGAATACGGTTGTAGCTTCCCTGTGGGATAGCAATTCTAACTTTTCAATACAATCTTCGTATTTAAGCCATTTATATTCTGAATGTTCCGGCGATAAAATCACGTTTTTTGTATATACACTTATTCCAAAAACCGGGGACATATAAATAATATCCTTATGAGCATCAAAAAATGTTGTTATATAGGGCAGAGTCCACACTTTTTTAGGCTTAAGTCGTGTTTCCTCATAAACTTCCCTAATGGCAGTTTTAATGGATGTTTCTTCAGCTTCGATATTACCGGTAACAACTTGCCAAAGACAGGGGTAGGGAATAACATTTTCAGATCTTTTTAATATAAGATATTCGTATTCGCTAAGCTCTTCGCTATATTTTGCTATATGAACCTGTATGAATTTTGAACTTATCTTTGGCATAATTTTAAAATGTATTAATAAAACTTATCAGATTTTCTTTGTCTTTTTCCCATTTATAATATTCATTGGCAGAAAATAATGCATTTTGAGAGAACTTTTCTGTATCGGCTTTCATAATTATATCTATCGCATCTGAAACTTTTTGAGGCGAAGAGCAGTCCGCTGCTATGCCTGCTTTAGTTTCTTTTATTATTCTTAGGAAAGGCTTTGTAAGCGAACATAGCAAGGGTTTTCCGCAGTTCAGATAATCAAATAGCTTGTTATGCAGAGTGTGGTCGTTGAATAGATTCACTTCATAAGGCAGGCATCCAATATCAATCCTGCTGAGTATTCCGGACATTTCTTCTGGTTTATATTTGCCGGTAAGGTGTATCCTGTCGTTATTTTTTGCAATATTGACAATATTTTTAATCTCATTAAAATCCTCACCGTTTCCGGCAAGCAACAGCTCAATATCTTTATATTTTTCTGCGGCAATATCGAAACCTAAAACTAAAATTTTTATATTCTTATCGCTGCTCATCCAGCCGTGATGCCCAAAGATCTTTGGTGGATTGCTTGATCCTTTTCTTACTTTTTCATAGGCGCTGGCAGAAGGGGTGTTGTGCACCACCTGCATTGCTTCAAAAGGAAAGCTGTATTCTCTGTTTAATCGCTTGCTCTGCTCATCGCAAACAGTAATGATCCCATCCATTAGTGGGACGCTCTGGCTTTCCGTTTTCTCGGGAAGATCAAGGTAATGAACAGCCGTTTTTCTTAGAAAATTCTCTTTATATTTTTTCCAGCTTTTCATTGCTGCAGGAT
>CAYQTZ010000159.1:0-6700 GCA_964420565.1 uncultured Hyphomicrobiales bacterium | reverse complement strand
GATCAAACCTCGTTGGAAATTCTTTCAGCGGCTTTTCTGCCGGGCCTTTTACAGGCACACCATTCTTATACGGATCAAACTGCGAGCCATGGCATGTACATTGTATATACCCAAATACGCCGAAATTGCCCAATGGCGGCGTTACATCTTCGCCGGAACAGTGAGCATGAGTGCATAATGTAGAAAAGCAGGCAAACTCCGTTTCGCTGAGTCGCGTTACAATAACAGGTATTCCGTAGTTTACTCGCTCAAAAGATAACATTACTCCATAATTAATCTTGTTCTGAAGTTTGTCATATTCCGATACATCTATCTCAATAGTTATGCCGTTAGAGGGTGAATCTTTCTGTACATAGCTCTCGCAGGATTGTATCAATCCAGCAGCAGAAGTGAAGCAAGCACATACCCCAATCATCTTCGCAGAGCTAATGATGAATTCCCTGCGTTCATTTTTTTCTTTATGTTTATCTGCCATTATTCCTGACAATTTATTTAGTAACCATAACCTTCTGAATCAGTGTTCTGGATCCGCCAATGACCATTTTACAGAGATACGCTCCCGGATTAATATTTGTCAAATCCAAGGTTGCATTATAGTGGCCTTCGCTGCGGTAAGCATCAAAAATATCCATCACCTTTTCGCCCGTCATCGAAAACAAAGCCATATTGACTCTTGCTGGCTTCTCTAAGCCATAATCTATTCTGGAATAGTCGCTTGCCGGATTTGGTATTCCGGGATGCATATATGCCAAATTGTCTATATTCTGAACAGATGTAGGAGGTACATAACAATAAATATCAATAAATACATCGTCGCCACCATCATAATGTGTTGGATATATCTCCAGATCTTCGGCAGCAGGTCCATCAACATAATGCCCACATGAATTGAAAACAGTCCCATGACCAGTACATACAAAAATATGTTCCTCGGGGTGAAGCAAACTTATGGGCTGACCTTCATGAGGACAAAGCTCCCAGACCGCCGTAAAATCTTTGCTGCACTCATCCTGGGTTACGCGGGCTACAACGATGTCTCTCCACGATGTATCCACACAGGTAAGACGTATTTTCACACTACCCCATGTCTCTCTAAGCATAGGATATTCATTTAGATCAAGATGATAAAGCCCCATTAGTTTGTCATCTTTTATTTTAAAATTGCGGGGTTCGGATCTTCCCAGAACAACATGCGGACAGGTAGCAGTGATCACTGTACCAATCATCATTTTCTTAAGGAAATCTCTGCGACTTTTGCTCATTTTGCCTTCCATTATACACCTTTTTAATTGAGTGGTTTTTTAAATCGTTCATCATTTAAGAATTCGTGATCGGTCAATGATTTCAGGAATTCTATTAAATCTGCGCTCTCCTGTTTTGTCAAGTTCAATGGGCGCATTAGAGTATCCTTATTATAAAAATAGTTCCCTCCGAGATCATAGTTGTGTATTACTTCTTCTAAAGTATAAAGCTCGCCGTCGTGAGTATATGGAGATGTAACTTCTACATTTCTGAGAGTAGGAGTAAGGAACTTGCCAAAATCTTCATCTTTATTCGTAACATAAAATCTGCCAAAGTCGAAGTAATGTGTGTTTACTCCTGTATTGTGGAAATCCATATCAGTGAACATAAAACCTGAATGGCATACTGAGCATCGCGCTCTATCACTAAAGAAAATATCCATCCCGCGTACCGCCGATTCCGTCATAGCATTCTTATCTCCGCGTATATATTTATCATAAGCAGAGTTACCAGATATAAAACAGCGAACGAAAGTAGAGATCGCCTGAGAAGCTAAAAAAGATGTCGGCTCGGCATCTTCGCCAAAAGCTTTTTTGAACATATCAGGATATGTTGCATGATCCTTTAGTTTACGCTCTATATCATTAGTATCTGATGCAAAGATAGGTTTGAGGAATAAACTTCTATAAGCTGGCTGCTCTACTCTGTATCCTCTGCCGTCCCAAAACAGCTTGTCTCTGTAAACTACATTAGCTAAAGTCATAGTACTTCTGTTTTCAGGTTCATACATAAAATTACGGCTCTGTGCTTGATTATCGCAAAAAGCAAATTCTTGTTTCAGGCAGTGCGAGCAAGATTTCATCTCATTATTATGAGTTAATAGCGGCTCATAGAAGAGCATTCTGCCAAGCTCGAACTTAGCGTCGGAGTAGGGATTATCGTCCGGGAAAGGCGGCGGCGGGAAATCTTCAGGTACTTGCAGATAGCTTGTATCTTTTGGTTTTTCATTTATACTGCTCTCCTCGCAGGATTGAGTAAAGGCAAATATTATAAATGCCATCGCTACTAATGGTAAAAGATTTTTCCGATTTGAATAAATATTTTTCATCACTAACCGTTCTAATTAATGTATAAAAGCAGGACTGAGAGATTATTCAATATAAGAAATAATCCTTCTTTTTGTCCATTATTTAGAAACGATGAGAATAAGTCAATATTGCTGAGAATAAGCAAATTTTTTCTCTGTAATGAACTATAACGATACATTTTATAATTTTGGGAATTTGACAATGAAAAATACTCTTTACATTACTATTATTGTTTTCACTTTTGCTTTATTATTGACTTCGTGCGAGGATTCTGGCTCTGCTTCAGACGAAGCTACAATTCTGCACATTAGCACTATCCAGAACCAAGTGGGATACACATGGTTTTTCGAGGAGGCAAATACTTATGAACCGATTCCTGACGTTATCACTCAGATCAAGGAGATATTCAATCCCGACCTTCACATCTTTCTGATATTCTCGCAGCCATCTTGCTCATGCGAATCTAAGCAGCTTGCATTTCCACATTTTATGAAAGTGCTGATTGACGCAGAGATACCTGAATCGAATTATACAATTTACTCATTGCAGACAGAGATGACTAAGCATCCTCACGAGGATATTATCAACATTACTGATCTTCCTGAGTTTTATATTTTAAAAGAAAATATTGTTATTATGGATGTGCAAAAAGCAATGAGTGAGTTTATATCTTTGCACCCGGACGATTCCATTACTTATGAAGAATTAATACTCGAAGCACTTAATTTATAATTTTTTGTGAAAATCTATTAAAGATATTATGGCTTACTGGCTCGTTAAATCAGACCCCAAATCATATTCATGGGAAGATATGCTCAAAGAAAAAAAGACTCCATGGGACGGAGTTAGAAATTATCAAGCACGCAATAACATGAAAGATATGAAGAAAGGCGACAAAGTGCTTTTTTATCATAGTGTGCAGGGAACTGAGGTCGTTGGTGTTACTACTGTTACCAAAGAGTTCTTTCAGGATCCTACAACGGAAGATGATCGCTGGGTTGCTGTCGAACTTAAAGCAGAAGACACTTTCGGAGATCCCGTTCCGCTCTCTAAGATCAAAGAAACAGAAGAGTTGCAAGATATTCCTCTTATTAAGCAATCACGGCTTTCCGTAATGCCGCTTACAGAAAAGCAATACAATATCATAGTTGATTTAAGCAGACAATAATAGCGAATAAAATCAGGCATATTTAAATGAAACCCAAACTGCGAATCTATTTTACTGACTTTTGGCCCGTTTTCGATATGGAAGATAACATATTTGTCAATCTTTTAAAAAACAAATATGAGGTGATAATTACACCCGAAAATCCAGATTATTTGTTCTATTCTGTATTTGGCTATGAATTCCATAAATATAAATGCACAAGAATATTTTTTACAGGAGAGAATATTAGACCAAATTTTAATGAATGCGATTACGCATTTTCATTCGAGATACTGGAAGGCAATCCCCGCAATTATCGTCTGCCTCAGTACTATCAGTACGGTAATATGACAGAATTAACAGAAATTACTGATCCTGAGAAAATTCTCGCCGAAAAGACTAAGTTCTGTAACTTTATATATTCCAACCCATTATGCAGGAAAAGGAATGCATTTTTTAAGAAATTATCTGAATATAAAAAAGTTGACTCTGCGGGCAGATTGATGAATAATATTAGTTATAAGATTGGGCCAACCCCTTTGGACAAATGCGAATTCATGCGACCCTATAAGTTTACTATTGCCTTCGAGAACGAAGAAGCAGATTACTATACCACTGAAAAGATATACGAAGCAATGAAAGTAAACTCTATACCTATTTACTGGGGAAACCCGAGAATTGATATTGATTTTAATACCGATAGTTTCCTGAATTACTACGATTACGGCAGCGACGAAAAGCTGATTGAAAAAATCATCGAGCTCGACCAAAATGATGACAAATATATAGAGATGCTTTCTAAACCATGGTTTAAGGATAATAAAATAAATGATTTCTTAGACAAAGATAGTATAATGAAGCAATTCAATTATATCTTTTCTAATTCTATCACTCCAGCAGGCACTAATTCACCTTATTATAAAGAAAATTATCTACTTCGTAATTTTGATATTCTAAAAATAAAAACAAAGTATTGGGCAAGAATATTCAGAATAAAGCTCAAACTTTTTGCATATCATTATATCATTAAATAATGCATATGTAATTATCTCAGCAGATATTCCCGATTGCATTGAAAACCATTTCAGGTGTAATATTCAGCATACATTCATGAGTGCCAACCGGACATTCCTTGCTGCCATGAATACGGCATGGCTTGCATTTTAATTTATCATCCTGCAATACAACATCATTTATCCCTCGGGGAGCAAATCCAAATATTGGGGATGTTGGTCCAAAGATAGCTACACATGGACATCCTGCGAGCCCGGCAAAGTGAGTGGGGGCGCTGTCATTAGTTACTATAGCCTGGGCAATTCTAAGGAAAGCTATTGTCTGCGGAATTGTAGCTTCGCCGGCTAAACTTACTGAATTTGATTTTTCCGCTATTTCTCTGCATAATCCCTTGTCCTGAGCAGAACCAATCATTATAGGATGGTATCCGCTGTCTTTCATCATAGAAGATAGAGCAATAAAATATTCTTTCTTCCATCTCTTCGTAGCCCATACTGAACCGGGGGCTATGGCTATCAGCTTATCTTCATCTGACAATTTATACTTTTTGAGCAGAGTATAGACATATTCACTCTCTTCGTCGAGATTTCTTAATTCTACCTCAGCAAGCTGTCGTACTGAAATAGAAGTGCCGTCAAATCCGGTAAAAAGCTCAATATTTCTGTCTATTTCGTGCAGATGTTTCCGATAAGTAGCCCTTTTTTTATAAACCAAAGAAAAAGCCGCATTACTATATCCCACAGAGAATTCTGGTTTAGCAAAAAATGTGATCAGAGATGATCGCAGGGACCGGTGCAGCCCGATTATGCAATCCGTGTTTCTTTTCTTTAGTTGCTCAGCGGCGAGTTTTATGCCTCTGATACCTCTGTGAATACCTCTTTTGTCATAGCTTATAACGTAATCCACGGCATTAGCAATAAATCCCAGCGACGAAGCAGCAGGAGTTGTTAGCAAAGTAATCTCAGATAAAGGGGCGTTATTTCTTATATTTTCGATAAAGGGCAAGCTAAGGGCAACATCACCCAGAAATGCAGTCTGTATTATGGCAATATTTCTAAACTCAGCTATCTCAGCCATGCGGCTCTCCCTGCTGATACGGCATAGTATGTTTCCATTTTCTATGCTGCCATGCCCAATGGTCCGGATGAGCTCTGATGGCATCTTCCAAAGCCATTACGTGCCTTTTGGTTAGTTCCAAAATGCCTTCGCTTGTATTCTCAAGATCGTTATGCTTAATATGTTTCAGGTCCACTTGGTAAGTGCCATCTAACTGCCTTACGGCAAAACCCATGACAATCGGTACATCCAACTTCAGAGCAAGCTCGGCAGGTGATTCATAAGTAGCTGCAGGTATGCCGAAAAAGTCAACAAAAACATCTTTGTCTTTAGTAGCGCTTTGGTCTGCAAGCAGGGCTACTACGCCACCTTTCTTTAGAGTCTTAAACACAGTAAAAGCGGCATTATACATAGAAATAATCCTGTTGCCTCTTTGCGTTCTATATGAATTCAATATCTTGTCAGCTACTTTATTTTTCTGTGGTTTGACAATTATCATAACAGGCAATTCTGTAAAAAGACCAGCAGAGTAAGCAAGCAGTTCCCAGTTCCCGAAATGACCGGAAAGCAATATCAAGCCACGCCCTTGCTTGTGCAAATCAGTTATCATTTCAATATTTGAATATTTAATATAATGCCTTACATCTTCGTCGCTGAAAGATTTTAAAGCGAGCAACTCAACCATAGTGATACCAAGATTATGATAAGATCCAAGCATTACCTCACGATGCCATTGATTGCTTTTATCGGGGAAGGCATGCTTAATATTATCTAATGTTATTTTTTGCCGCTCAGAGCTTAATACTCTAAGAAAATTACCTACTGATCTGCCAAAAGAAGTTCTCCTTCGCCTTGATAAGCGAATGGAAACCCACCCGGTAAGCAATATAATGATGGTTATTATTTTATCAGTGAATTTTTTCATTATCTATTGTCATAAAATCTTTGTCTATATGGATCCAGACTATCTGTATCTACATATTCCTGATACCAATTATCATTTCGCAATTCGCCGGGTGCAGTAGAATGAACAAGTATATAATTCCCAAAATTATGTACATCTACAAAGTAGAAATGAATACCTCCCATCAATTCAGCATAGAACCAGATTTCATAAGCCCGCAGATTATTGTTTACCGGATGCCTGTCCACT
>CAYQTZ010000158.1:0-6714 GCA_964420565.1 uncultured Hyphomicrobiales bacterium | reverse complement strand
GAGAAACGCAAGAGGAATAATTTTTTGTATTTTCGGGGGCTATCACACAGCCTCTTAAAAGAGGGGGAGGTTAATTTATTACATATCAATGGGTTACTCCCTCTCTTAAAAATTAAGTGCGGGTCGGGGAGGGATCAGTTTTTGGACTTTTGCAATGGTCATACTGTGTAATAGGCATAACACAAGAGAGAAAATTATATATAAAAGCAGATACTCTCTCCAGCCTTACCATACAGAGACTGTGTGATAGCACCCCTAAAATGAAGTTATGAGTGAAAAAATTCAATAATACCCTCTTGTATTTCGACTTATTCATTAGAGGGATAAGCTTGCCCCCGACCGCTGTTTTCTCTTTCCCAAAATCTGATTTAGGGAAGCAATTTTCATAATAAGTTGTTGTACTTATACTCTAATTCTTACCAGTCCACAGCTCGCAGAACCGTAGAGAACAAGCATGCGTGTTCACTACAAACAACAGACCAGCTGACTGCCGACTGATATATTGCAAGAAATATCAAGAATAAAACATTGTTAAATTTGATACTTCAAAAAAATGATTAATTTGAAAATATAAAAGTGAAACATTAAATGTATTTATTGACAGCAAGAATTGAACATGATAAATCAAAAACACATAAATGAAATGCTTGAGGTTAATAAATCTCAAAAAGATTATTATGAATACGATACAAGTAAAGAATTTCAGCATGAGGGCAATATTTATGTAAGAACTTGGGATAAAATACGCGATTATCAATATAAAATGACAGACTATCTGGATATTAATAATCAATTATTTAATATACATTTGGAATGGCTTGGAAATTTGAATGATAAAAAAGTTTTAGATTTAGGATGCCACAATGGTAATGAGCTAAGTCTATATTTAGCTAAGAATTCTGCCTCGTATTTTGGTGTTGATCTAAGTAAAGGAGCTTTATCAGTTTTAGAAAATAAGTTCAAGGAAGCAAACATCTCAAATGCAAAGGTTCTTGATTTGGATATTTTATCAGATGATTTCCCAGAAAAAGACTTTGATGTTATTTATGCAAAAGCTATTTTTCATCATTTTAAATATTTCGAGGATTTTCTTCAGGTCATAAAAACAAAAGTAAAAAAAGGTGGAATTATTATTACTTCAGATCCTTTGAATACATATTTCCCTCTTCGCTTTATACACTATCTATATAGATTTATCCAGTATGACAAAAACTGGGAATACCCATTTTCCAAGAAATCTATTATGCTAATTGACAAACACTTTAGAATAGAAAAATAGCAGGTATGATGGGTAAAACTAAAATGGCAATTTCATTATATCTTATATCAAAAAAATATGCAAAAAAGAAAGCAAATAAATGGATGCTTGATGATTTTAATAATGTAAAGTTATATGATAAAACTATGAATTCTTGCCTAAGAATATCTTTTTTATTAAAAAACGAGAAGTGAGCTCTTAATAACAAAACTTCAATAATGATGGGTTAAGCATTGATAAACATAAAAAATAAGATGACTATCCATAAAATATTCACAAATATAATATTATAAATAGTCATGTTTAATGAATTCGCCTTTCTTTGGAAGGTTTAGAATCGTTTTAATTCTCGAAATGGATTGTTCATTGGAGTCTGGAGTTCTTAAATTTTAGATATTGACCTGTCAAAGCAATTCTTTTAAACTATTTGCGTCATAGGAACAGTATGTGAAAATGATAAATATAATCAAAAAGAAAAGAATAAATGGCATATAATCAGAATATGGGCGGCTTGGGGAAATTCAATTTATTCCCGCCAATGATCAAAGGATTACTAATTGCAAATGTAGTAGTCTTTCTGTTACAATATACAATATTTGAAATGCTAAGAATAGGCGATGGCAATATCTCTGAATACTTTTTCAAATACTTCGCTCTATTTCCTATTACCGATGGATTCCTGCCTTGGCAGTTGCTCTCTTACCAATTCATGCACGGAAACTTCAGCCATTTATTCTTTAATTTATTTATGGATGTTTGGCGCTGAGTTAGAGAATTTATGGGGATCTAAAAAATTCCTCGTGTTTTATCTGTTAGGCGGAATTGGTGCCGGGCTTACTCAATTGCTTATCAGTCCGTTAATTTCGCAGATAGGTCCTACCGTCGGAGCATCTGGTTCGGTATATGGTATAATGCTGGCGTTTGCCCTGACTTATCCAAACAGGTCAATATTTATTTTCCCATTTTTTATACCTATCAAGGCAAAGTTCTTGATAATGTTATTGGTGGGAGCAGATCTTTTAATGGGCTTGACTTCTCAAAGTAGTGTGGCTCACTTTGCTCACCTTGGCGGAGCTGCTACAGGTTTTCTGCTGTTAAAATATGGTGAGCAGACTGGTATATATAATGCTTTGAATTTTCTGTTCTCCGATACCAAAAGTGGAAAAAAAAAGCATACTAAACAGGAATCCAATGTCTATAAAGTAAATTGGCAAAATACCAACAAGGGGTATTACAACGATGATGCTTATAAAGTAGATGACACACACCAAAGTCCATCATCATCAGAGCTATGGGTGGACGGAGAGAGTATTACTCAAAATAAAATAGATGAGATACTTGATAAAATTTCAGAATCGGGCTACCAGAATCTGACAGAAAGAGAGAAAAAAATTCTCTTTGAGCTGAGCCAAAAACTTTAGTCCGATTGTTTTGTTTAACTTATGTTATTTGAATCAATTGGAAAAAGAACTAACATTAAAATATCAAAGTTATAACACAGTCCGCAGGACAACTCGCAAGATCATGGTGGGCGATGTCCCCGTTGGGGGAGATTCGCCTATATCCGTACAGACCATGACCAAAACAAAAACCGCAGATATTAAATCAACCGTTGAGCAAATACACAGATGCCGTGATGCAGGAGCAGACATTGTCAGAGTAACCGTTAATGACGACGAAGCTTCAGACGCAATGGCAGAGATTGTACGTAAAGCCGGAGTCCCTATCGTGGCTGATATACACTTCAACCATATCTATGCCCTGAAATCCATAGAAGCAGGTGTTGCGAAAGTTAGGATAAATCCCGGCAATATCGGCTCAAAAGACAGGATCAAACAAGTGTTAGATGCGGCAAAGGAGCGGGGAATACCAATCAGAATAGGCGTAAACTCGGGCTCTCTTGAGAAAGATCTTTTAGAAAAGCACGGTCATCCAACCGCAGAAGCTCTATTCGAAAGTGCTATGCGCCACGTAGAGATATCCAATGAATTTAATTTCGATGATCTTTTGATCGCAGTAAAATCCACATCCGTGCCACTGATGATACAGGCATACAGGATGATCTCGGAAGAAACAAATTACCCATTGCATCTTGGCGTTACTGAAGCTGGCACATACCGAACAGGCACAATTAAATCTGCCGTTGGTATAGGCACATTGCTTGCGGAGGGAATTGGCGATACTATACGTGTCTCGCTGACTGACCAGCCGGAAGTGGAAGTGGAAGTTGGCAAAGAGATTTTGCGATCATTGGGCTTAGCTCAGCGAACAGTAGAATTGATCTCATGTCCTACCTGCGGACGGCTCGAAGTAGATCTGATGAAAATTGCCCACGAATTAGAAGAAAAAGTGAAACACATCAAGAAACCAGTAAAAGTTGCTTTGCTCGGATGTGTCGTAAATGGTATCGGCGAAGCTGGCGACGCAGATATTGGTATTGCTGCCGGCAAGGGAGTAGCGATACTCTACAAAAATGGTGAGAAATTGAGAAAGATAGATGAGAAGGATATTGTGAGGGAGGTAGTGATGGAGATAGAGAGGTATTGAAAACACCCCCCGACCCCCTCTTACGAAGAGGGGGAGATAAGCAGAAAGTTTCCCCCTCTTTTAAGAGGGGGATTAAGGGGGTGTTTTGAAAGTTTTTTAAATTGAAAGTAGTTTTGGAAAAAGGATATGTTTTATGGTAAACACCCCCCGACCCCCTCTTGGGAAGAGGGGGAGATAAGATAAAAATCAACCTCTTGCAAAGAGGGGGAGCAAGATAAAAATCCCCCTCTTGCAAGAGGGGGTAGGGGGTGTTGAAAAAAAAAGAAAAAAACAACTATACATGTAAGTTAATTTTTTGAGGTAAAAAATGGCAGATATCAAAGAATTGAATGAAAGAATCCAAAAAGAAAGCGAATTTGTAGATCTTCTAAGAATGGAGATCGGCAAAGTGATTGTCGGACAAAAGACTATGGTGGACCGTATGCTCATAGGTCTACTCTCTCGTGGGCACATCTTGCTGGAAGGTGTTCCCGGATTGGCAAAAACACTTGCAATAAGCACACTTTCAGATTCTATTGACGCAAAGTTCAGCAGGATACAATTCACGCCCGATTTGCTCCCGGCAGATTTGATAGGAACAATGATCTATAACCAGCGAAAAGAAGAATTCACAGTACGCAAAGGTCCCATTTTCGCAAATTTCATTCTGGCAGACGAGATCAACCGTGCCCCAGCGAAAGTGCAAAGTGCTTTGCTGCAATCCATGCAGGAACGTCAGGTAACTATAGGTGAGAATACTTATTCTCTGGAAGAGCCCTTCCTCGTTATGGCTACCCAGAATCCAATTGAGCAGGAGGGTACATATCCCCTACCGGAAGCTCAGGTTGACCGCTTTATGATGAAGCTTATCGTAACTTATCCCGATCGTCAGGAAGAATCTGAGATCATGCGTCGCAACCTTACAAAGATATTCCCGAAAGCAAGTGCAGTGATCAAACCAGATGACATTATCAAAGCCAGAGCAGTAGTAAAAGATGTTTACATGGACGAAAAAATAGAGCATTATATATTGGATATTATCTTTGCTACGAGGTATCCCAAAGAATACAGACTCGACAAGTTAGAGCAGCTCATCTCTTATGGAGCATCGCCACGCGGCTCTATCTTCCTTGCGATGGCAGCCAAAGCTTACGCATTCATACGCAGACGCGGCTACGTAACCCCAGAGGACGTAAGAGCGATATGCCTCGATGTGCTTAGACACAGAATAGGCGTTACTTACGAAGCTGAAGCAGAGAATATCACCACCGAAGATATATTAAATGAAATATTGAATACAGTGGAAGTGCCGTAATGTTGGGGAAAGAAGAAATAAATAATACTAATAAATACTGATTATGAGCTATTTAGAAAAAATTCAGGAATTGTCAAAAAGTGTTCCAATTTCCTTGGTTGATTTTGAATTGCCGAGGGAGAAAGCGAGAACACCTACTCAAGCATCGTCTAATTTCATTACTAATAGGGAGCAAGGAGATTGGGCAGAGAATTTGATATTAAAAGCAATTAATGAGACATCAAATGGCTATGTAGCTGTCAAATATGGAAAATCTGATAGCATTATAGCTGGCGAAGTGGGATTCGATAAGTTTTATCAAGAATTTCAGAATGAATTAGATACTATTGGCAAAAGACCTGATATACTTATATTTAAAAAGGATGATTTTATTTCTGACTTTGGTTATGATATTAGTCATATCCCTCATTCCAGAGTAACTAATTATGTAAAGGAAGCTATTGCCGCCATTGAAGTACGTTCGAGTTCTTTTTTAATTGACAAGTACGAATCTTCTATGTATTTTAGAACAAAAAAGCATACAGAAGAAACTATTAGTATTCGTGATCAAATACTTGAGAATTACTCTGATCTTTTAGAACATCCGAATAGGCAAAAGTATTTCTTAATTTTAAAAGCACTTAATCTGGATACATTCAGTATTGCTGATTTTAAAGTACCGGGGTGGAGTTCAACTGATAGATTATATGAACTTAATGCAGAATTTAAAAAACTGAAGAAGTCCATGAAAGAAATTCAAAAACGGGATTATCTTTCAATAACTGTTAAAGTAGAAGACCTCAAAGTAGTATATAAGTGGATTGAAGCATTTAATGTGCCTCACTTCTACTTTCAAGTGTTTTTTGATAAAGTTTATGGTATATCTTTCTCAGAAATATTAGAAACTATATCAGACTCTAACAAAGAAGGTGTTGTTTACACTATTGAAAAAGATACTAAGAATCAAAATAAGACAACTATTAAGATCAACTCAAAAACCACTACTTTAATTGCTAACAAAGTAGACGAACCATCACATAAAAGCGTCAGAAAAGAAATGGATAGAGGCAGACTTCTTTTCTACGTTACTTTCAAGGGAGGAAGTGCATATCTTGATGTTGAAAACTTTAGAAATATTCTTGGAATAATGGATAAATAATTTCAATGATCAATAGCAAACTAAATATTGAACAAGAAAATATGATAGAAGAAGCATATTCTTTAAATACATCGTTAGATCATCGTAAAAAATATGCACAATTTTTTACTCCGTATCCTATTGCAGAATTTATGAGTAAATGGATATTAGCGAACAAGAATTTGAAGAGTGTTTTAGAGCCAGCTTTTGGTCTTGGTGTTTTTTCTCGTGCGATTTTATCAATGAATTCAAATGTTGATATTATTGGATATGATATAGACCAAAGAATATTTACTGAAGCAGAGCAATTTTTTGAACAATATAAAAACGTAAATATTTATCTACAGGACTATATATACAATGGTTGGGACAATAAATATGATGGTATAATTTGTAATCCACCATATTTCAAATTTCATGATTATGATAATAAGATGGTCATCAAAGAGATTTTAGAACGTATGGGAAAGAAATTAAATGGCTTTACTAATCTATATT
>CAYQTZ010000157.1:0-6722 GCA_964420565.1 uncultured Hyphomicrobiales bacterium | reverse complement strand
TCCTTACCAAATTCCGATTTGGTAAGGAATATTTCTGTCCAAGTTGCACTTGGATTGTCTTATTGTGAAAAGTGCATTCCCAAATCGGAGTTTGGGAATGAGATTTGAGGTGAAGCGGATTTGGGAATGAGGGGAAAACCGTAGGGAACACGCATGCGTGTTCGCTACAAACCGCTGACCGCTTTCCCCAAATAAAAAAAGCCGGGGAATTCCCGGCTTTAATAATCTATTATATTCTTTTCTTTCTACATAGCTTGCGGTGGTGCTGGCTCATCTGGACTTCCTGCTTTGCTAAGCGGGATCTTGACCAGAATGTACCCAAGCATTATAAATATTACCAAACTGGTAATAAACGACGGATATGGGAACAGCCACAGCTTTATATCTCCAAATGCAAGCCCTGCAAAGAGCAGACCCATAAGCGCCTCCCCTGCAATCAAGCCAGAGGCAAGCAATACGCCGATGTTCTCCGTTCTTGCTTTCTGTGCGAAATTATGTAATGCTCCTGCCTGGAATTTCTCTAAGATACCTTTGAAAACTCCACCTACAAATATTGCAAATGTTGTTTCCAAGGGCAGATACATACCAATACTAACGAGCATCGGGCTTTTTACTTGCATAAGTATAAACCCAACTCCCATAAGCATACCAACTATGATCAGAGGCCATGCCATCTGACCTGCGATGATACCTTCCGAAAGCATTGCCATTAGAGATGCCTGAGGGGCGGGAAGTTCTTTGCCGCCAAAGCCGGTGCCACCAGACATTATATCTCCTTCGTGCAAAATAAACAAAGGAATGAACATGACGATAGATGCCAAAACGACTCCAAAAATATCGCCGACCTGCATCTTCCATGGAGTACCACCAAGTATATGCCCTGCTTTCAGATCCTGAAGCATCTCGCCAGCTACGGCTGCGGAAACGCAGACTATAGCGGCTACACCGAGTACCGAAGCTATACCTTCTTCGCCGGTAGCTCCGAGTATTAACATAAGCAGTGCAGTAACAACAACTGTAGAAATGGTTAAGCCACTGATGGGATTATTACTCGAGCCGATAATACCGACCAAATAGCCTGAAACAGCTCCAAAGAAAAAGCCGGCTATTATCATAACGATAGCAGCTATTAAGGCTACGTGGAACGCAGCATTGAATATTAAATTTGCAATTAAAAATGTAGCAATTGCTGAACCAACGATTCCAAGCATTACCCAGGTAAAGCTTATATCTTTTTCGGTTCTATCTGTTGAGGCTTCGCCTGAGGCAGCTTTTTTGACGTCGCTTACGGAGCGGGCTATGCCAGCGAATAAACTTTTACGCATATTCCATAAAGTATAAGCTGTACCGACTAACATACCACCAATGGCTATCGGACGGACAATAAATTTCCAAACATCATAAGCAGCATTTGTCCAGACTATCTCGTGTGCTGCATCTTGTGTTATATTAGGATCGGAAACCATTAGTGCTTGTATAGCCGCTTCGATATTCAGATGGGGAGCTATAAAGTAAAGTATAATAGGTGTAAGTAAGCCCCATGCTATTATACCTCCTGAAAAGTTCAGCGAAGCAAGGCGCGGGCCAATGATGAAGCCAACACCAATATACGCTGGTTTCAACCCCGGTGAACTAAGCAGCATACCGCCATTTGTAGCCGCTACTCCTCCGGTTGCTTCCATACCAATAGCATTCTTCCCGAAAGCAACAAATTTTTCCCATGTAAAGGTAAAGAATT
This sequence comes from uncultured Hyphomicrobiales bacterium, assembly GCA_964420565.1. Taxonomy (GTDB): domain Bacteria; phylum Bacteroidota; class Ignavibacteria; order Kapaibacteriales; family UBA2268; genus CAYQTZ01. Next base: position 4,984 of record CAYQTZ010000157.1, on the reverse strand, counting down.
TCAATTCGCCAAGTACTTTGATCAAGGCACCTAACCCCATTGCATAGAACAAAAACTTTGAGTTTCCGCCAGTAGCTCGCCCGGAATTATGTATCTCCGCCGCTGCTACTGATTCGGGGAATGGGAGGTCTTTGTCCTCTACCATTACCTTACGCAGCAAGGCGACAAACATGATACCAAGAATACCACCAGTTATCATTATCAAAGCTGATATTGCATAATTTCCCGGTGTGTAAAATTCAGGCCAAATACCTGCTATAAAGAATGCAGGTAATGTGAAGACTGCACCTGCGGCTACGGATTCTCCGATAGACCCCACAGTTCTAGCAAAATTTTCTTCAAGTATTGATCCTTTCACTATCTTAAGGATTGCCATGCCGATAACTGCCGCCGGGTAGGTGGCGGCTATTGTCATACCAGCTTTTAACCCAAGATAAGCGTTTGCTGCTCCAAGTACTACCGCTAATATCAGACCAATGACTAAAGCTCTGAATGAGAACTCTACCATGGTGCTATCAGCAGGAACAAAAGGTACGAATTTTTTTTCTGCCATAATCTCTCCTGTTTTTTGATTAAGTTTGTTTGTTATTAAAAAGTAAATCAGTTTTCGGGTGTCAACGGTCGGCTTTCCATTATGCCATCAATGTGTATCATAGAACCAAAGGGGATTTAATCCCATAGGAATATAATACCATAGGAATATAATCCAAAATTTTATTAATTGTTCAGAATTCAAAGAACACAAAATTCTAAAGTGTATATCATAAGAAAATAATCCTAAGCACAAAGATAACTTTATTTTTTAACTTATAAAAATAAGAGCTTTTTATGAATTAATATTCATAAACGTTGTAGTAATTCATTGTTTAGGGCAGCTATGATAGGCACCAGGCAAAGAATAAGATCATCTATGATATTCATTTTCGTGGCTTTTGTCATTCAATATTTATTTTGCTAATGCTACTTAGGTACAAACTCATTGGTCTCAAAGTCAGAATGCTCACCGACATAGCTATTGCCTACATACAATTTCCTTTTTTTGAACAGATAAAGTAATAGTTTTTTATTTATGCACTAATAGAGTGGTGCCATAGATGAAAAGTAAACACACAGAAAAATGATTTTATAACTAATATTTGCAAATTGTGTTAATATATTATATAGATAATGATTAAATTTGAATAATTGAGTTTATAATAATAATTAAGAGGAATATTATGTCTTTGGGAAAAGCAATCATTACAATTCTGGCTTCACTTATAATTTGCAGTACAGCTTTTGCAAATCTATCAAACAACCAAATGAATGAATATAAAAAGCCCGGCAGCTACTGCTATTCTATCACGCTTAATTCAGATGCGTCAACATCAGCAGATGAATCAACATCAGTAGAGCATATTGTTCACATCTATCGTGTAGATCCAAAGTATTATATGCCGAATACTCTTCATATAAAAACAAAAACAGAAGTATATGATATAAAAAAGCAAAAACTGCTTTCCGCTTCTCATTTATCAAATTCTTTTAGACAAATTGGTGTTAATTCCATTGATGCTCCATTTTCGTTTATTGCTAAAGGCGACAGAATGCTTTCAGAAAAAGAACAAGGGCTAACAAGGATTTTGGAAATCACATATAACTCAGGCGACGACCCTTTTGATGTCTGTGCCGAGCTGATGCAGAATCCTGATGTGGAATATGCCAGCCCTGTCTATATCCGCTATACTCATGCTTTTACGCCGAACGACCCTGAATATGTAAATCAATGGGCTTTAGAAGTGATCGAAGCCGCTAAAGCATGGGATATTTCCAAAGGCAGCAAAGATGTTACAATCGCAGTAATTGATACTGGTACAGAAATTGATCATGAAGATTTGAAAGATGCAATTTGGACAAATCCTGATGAAATTCCCGATAATGGCATTGATGACGATAATAACGGCAAAGTTGATGACGTACATGGCTGGGACTTCGTTGGGAATATTAGCTGGCTGCAATCTGCTAATGGACAGTTTAATGAAGATAACGACCCCGGAAATAGCGTTATGCTGCATGGCACAAACGTCGCCGGCTGCGCTTCAGCAACAACTAATAATAACAAAGGAATAGCAAGCACTGGGTTTAATTGCTCAATTATTCCTATTAAGTGTTCTTCCGAACAGTTCGCAGATGGTGGTATCGTAAGAAATTACACTGCAATCGTTTATGCTGCATATCTCGGAGCAGACGTAATTAATTGCAGCTGGGGAGGTCCAGGGTTCAGCCCCACTGAGCAGGATATAATTGATATGGCAATTAGCCGCGGCTCGTTAGTTATTGCTTCTTCGGGTAACGAAGGAATTGACCTTGATTTTCTACCATATTATCCTGCGTCATATAATAATGTATTAACTACAGGTGCGAGTAATTCTAATGACCAAGCTGCAAACTTTTCTAATTTCGGTCATGATGTGCATGTATGGGCACCTGGCAGGGAAGTGCTGACTACCCATGCCGACAACAAATATCGCAGAGTTGACGGCACATCATTTGCAACGCCGATAGTATCGGGTTTGGCAGGACTTTTGAAAGCAAGACATCCTGACTGGTCCCCAAAACAGATAATGCATCAAATAATAGCCACCTCAGATAATATTTTCGAGAACGATATACATCCGAGGCAGAAATATTTTGGCAGAGTAAATGCTTTCAGAGCATTGACCGAAAACGATAAGCCCGGGCTCGAAATTACAGATGTGAAATTTGGCTTTCGCTCGGAGATAGATAAGTATGACCCCGTAGTTGCGACTTTAAGCATCTCTAATTTTTTAGAAACCTCAACAAACACAAAGATTACATTTTCTCAGATGGATAACTTCCTTTCGATTGATCAGGACGACAAAGAAATTGATGCAGGCATTATTAATGCCGGAGATATACTGCAAATAAAAGTTGGTATGCAGCTATTAAAAAGCAATCCATGGTATCTCGGCTATGCTAAAATTTCTGTGAAATTAGAAAGCGATGGATACGTAAACTATCAATTACTCAGGATACCAATAAAAATAGAATCTCAGAACAGCTTTGTGCATTTTTTCAATATTTCCAATATGATGATGCCGCAGTGGTTAGATGCCTCAGCCCCGACAAAAGATGTGCTGTACGCCGTGGGCAACGGTACGCTTTTTAATAACAAAGGCGGCTTTTACAAATGGAACAGAGGAAATAACAGCATAATAGTAGTTGATGATAACCCGAGCCCTTGGTATTCAATCTTTGCTATTGACGAGAATTTAGTCTTTGCCGGAAACGGTACAGTAGAAAATCTCACTCAGGTATATAAAACTTCTAACGGCGGAGAATCATGGGAAAGAACACAAGTAAAATCAACAACTGATTTTATTAAGGAGATATATTTCTTTGATGATCAGCATGGAGCGTTTATTGGTGATCCAAAAAGTGGAAGATGGGGATTGGCATATACTACAGACCAGGGAGGACGCTGGAAGTCGGAAATAGAATCACCAAGTCCGAAGGAGGGAGAAATAGCTCAGCCAGGCACGTTTTCGTGGTACGAAGACAACGGTTGGTTCGGAACGAATAAAGGAAATATTCTTTATACTTCAAACAAAGGGCTCAGCTGGACTAATAGAGATATAGAGAACGCTGCAATTATTCATCGGCTCGCTTTTATTGATGACAAGGAAGGGATTGCAGTTTATTCTGAAACGGAAAATTCGCTTAGCCCGAAATACGTAGCCAGTACTTCTAATGGGGGTCTGTCTTGGGATGAGAAAGTATATTCATTTGCAGGAACTGGTCTTGATCCGGTTCATATGTTTTCTAATATATCCGAAGCTGCCGTTTATGTTCTATGTTTTAACGGTGAGCTATTTAAGACAACCGACGGAGCTGAAACCTGGGAACCGGTTCTAACTGAGTTCCACGGGTTAACATACTTTGGGGCTCCTGTAATTTATGATAATTACTATCTGAGAATTTTCAATATAGGTCAGATAATGGGGCATCATAATTTCAAATTCATTCCCAAAGATGCCGAAAGAAAAGTGCAGTATTCTACAGAGCAGAATATTGTGTTCGATACAACCGATATTGGAGACCGAAAATATGAGTATGCAGGTATAGAAAACATAGGGAATTTCGACGTTGAGTTCATTAGTTACAACCTTGAGCTTGGCGAGGGAGTAAACGAAAGCGAGATTACCCTGATGTGGTCTATGCCCGATATAATTACTCCAGGTGAAAATGAACGTATCAGGATCAAGTTCTCACCAGAAAAAGAAGCAGAATTTACAGCTAAATTGACATTGGTTACAAATGCCGAACCATCTGTGATGGAGTTCAACATAAAGGGCTATGGCAGGACACCCGTCTCTGTTGCCGATGGTGCCTCATATAATGGATATTCGATAAGTGATAATTCCCCAAATCCCTGCAAAGATCATACTTGGGTAAATATTGAACTGCCTGATGCCTGTTCTGTGAAGATTGATATTTTAGATAATTCAGGTATGATAATAAATACAGCATTTCAGGAGTATTTGAATACAGGTATTCATCAAATCAGGATAGCAACAGAATCATTGATTTCGGGAATATATTATCTGAAATTTGAAACCGCAGACCTTGTACTTTACAGAAAGATCAACGTTGTGAGATAGCTGACTTATTACATATCTAGAAAATTGCAAATGATCTATAAATACTATTGTCAAGTATAGATAAGCAAATCAATGCTAGGATTTATCTGTACCCGGAAGATTCAAAGCATCCGCTGATTGAAAGCTGGGAGTGGGGTTTAAAAGAAGAGTATTAATGATTTACTTCTTCAAATGCTTAACAGAACATAATATTATAAAAATCTGAAAATTTTTCATTAGCAATATCGTATCTAACAATGAGCTGTAAATAATTAATTGAAAGGTGAATAACATGAACGAATTCAGAGAAAAATACATCAATCCATTTACCGATTATGGCTTCA
>CAYQTZ010000156.1:0-6734 GCA_964420565.1 uncultured Hyphomicrobiales bacterium | reverse complement strand
CGTGCTTAGTATATTGTCTAACTCCTCTTTGAAACCCATAGTAAGCATTTCGTCAGCTTCGTCAAGCACTAACCAGCGAATATCTGAGGCAACCAGTGCTTTTCGTTTGATCATATCGAGTGTTCTGCCGGGAGTTCCAACAATAACATGAACTCCTTTTCTCAATGAATCTATCTGCGTATTAATCCTTGCTCCACCATAAACTGCAGTTGATCTGAAGCCTTTGATATATTTTGAAAACGCTTCAAAATCATTGTTGATCTGCATACATAACTCGCGTGTAGGGCATAATACCAGCACCTGTGTGGTTTTCGTGCTTGTGTCTATTTGTTGTAACAAAGGCAAACCGTAAGCGGCTGTTTTCCCCGTGCCTGTTTGTGCCAGCGCTATCAAATCTCTTTCTGAAGATAGTAAGTGCGGCAATGTTTGTAACTGGATTGGAGTGGGCTCTACAAACCCCATCTCACCAATAGCTTTTAATATTTCGTTATCCAGTCCGAACTCTTCGAATTTCATCATTTTCTCTTCCATTCTTGGATTATTGATCCTTATATATTAACATATTATAATTTCTTTGTTTCTATAAACTTACAAATATACGTAAATTACAACGAATTATTGGTTATTATTATTTTTAATGCAAATTTTATTCTTCTATTTCTAATAATTCTATTTATCAATAAGAGATCATTTCATTATCTCATAACTGATCTCTACCCAAACCTCCCTTATAAATAAGGGAGGGAGTATGTCATTGAAACATAATATTTTAGCCTCCCCCTCTTACCAAGCGGGGAAGTAAGATAAAATCCCCCCTTTTTTATCGAAGATCCCGACTTGTAAGGAAAAGGGGGTCATAGGGGATTTTCTTATATTTTGCAATTGGCATAATTCGGAAATAGGTGAAGATGAATTTTTTTTAAGATTTTGGTAATGATTCTTGATAAGTTGCTTTACATATCATATATTATTACTTGAGTTAAACTAAAAATTGTATTAACTAAAGGTTATATTTATGAAAACTACAATTCTCTTCTTAATGCTATTAATACCAACAGTTGCTTATAGTGATATTTATTATGTTGATAATGAAGGAGATAACTCTAATTCTGGAACGATTATCGAGCCATGGGAAACTCTTTCCTATGCCTTTTCCCAAATTGAGGCTGGGGATACTTTATACCTACGTGAAGGGGTTTTTGAAGAGGGCGGATTGATGCTTAGTAATTCAGGTAATACTATTGATGGTTATATCCATATATCTTCTTATCCCTCCGAAACAGCAGTTATTGACGGGACAGACTTTGATGGCTCCAATGGCTTTCTTTTGAATGAAAGGGCATATTTCAAGCTTGAAAACCTGGAAATCCGTGATTTTCTTGGGGGTAATGGTTTGTGGATCACGAATTGTAATAATTTTGAGATCAATAACTGCGAGATTCATAACTGCTTTTATGGGATAGGAGTTGCTTTCGGATCGCATGATTTTGTGCTGAATAATGTAAATATTCATCACTTTATGCTATACGGTTTCGACGCTACACCTGTAAATGATGATATGCCTTGCTATAATGGCACTTTTAATGATTGTATGTCTCACACAGGTTTAGATGACGAACAGAATGTTGATGGATTTGCTCTCGGGCATGGCACGCAATATAATTTTATATTCAACAGATGCACGACTTACTCGGTTTACGACGGTTTTGATATAAGCTCGCGGGATGTAACTCTGAATGAATGCTCGGCTTATGACTGTGTAAACGGTGGCTATAAACTATGGCAGGATAATATAACACTGAATAATTGCTTAAGCTATAACCATGGGATAACTTGCGTAGAAATTGACTGGAACGGCAATCCAAAATCTGTTTTACTTAGTAATTGTACGTTCTTTAACGCTGAAGTATGGAATATCTGGATTGAAAATACGGCAGATACCTTAGAGATGTATAACTGTATTATTGCTGGAGGTGATAATATTGGTCTTGGCTTTGGCGAGGACGACCTTAGTAATTATTTCGGTGATAATAATATTTTTCACTGCGATAATGAGTCTAGAACAATTAATTCTGGTTATGTAATTGAATTTTCGATTGATGATATTGCGGCTGGCGATTGGGCTGATTATAGCGGACAGGATGCAAATTCCCTTGTTTCTACTGAACCAGCTATACAGCTTTTTGTAGATCAGGATAGCGGCGATTTAGCACTTAGAGAGAATGCAATAGCTATTGACCAAGCAACAGCATTGAACGCACCAGCAGTAGATTTTCGCAATCTCCCGCGTCCCGGTGGCAGTGGGTATGATATTGGCGCTTACGAGTGGTACCCGATAACTTGCTCAGCAGATAATGAAGATGTTTATTGTACAGGAGAGAATATCAGTATAGATTTTGATATTTACGCTGAGTTTAATGAAAATAATATTTTTACTGCACAACTATCAAACTCTGATGGCAGCTTCTCTTCTGCGGAGAGTATCGGAACGTTCACAGGAACAGCTTCGGGAACTATTTTAGGTCAAATACCTGAGGATTCTGATGTCGGGGTTTCTTACAGAATAAGAGTGGTTTCATCAAATCCTGAATTTGTCGGAGCGACTAACTTAGATGAGCTTTCCATTAGTTCCTGTCAGCAGGATCATTCTATAGAAACAAATATATATCAGTATCAGTATTGTGCAGGAAATAATATTATGGCGAGTTATACCGTTCATACACTTTTTGACAGCGACAATGTTTTTTCGCTACAGCTCTCTGATCGTCAGGGTGGTTTTGAATCTCCAGTTACTATTGGCACTGTTTCTAACAATATTTCAGGTACTTTGGGTGGTGTGCTTCCAATTAACTTAATTGCAGGAAGTGAATACAGATTGCGTATAGTTAGTTCATCTCCTGAATCAACAGGCACTGACAACGGAAGTGATATTTCTATAGAGCAATGTGTTTTTTTAATATCGCCTGATAATAATGCTCAGAGTATTGAACTGACTCCGGAACTGGATTGGGGGGATGTTAATAATGCCACTTCTTACACTATTCAGTTAGCCGTAGATGAAGGATTTGAGGAGATAATAATTGAAGAAAATACTGATCAGACATATTATAATATACCAATCAATAGACTTGAGAACGGAGCTGTATATTACTGGCGGTGTATGGCATATTTTGGCGATAATTATACAGATTGGAGCGATATTTGGAATTTCACTACTTTTATTATTGATTATACAAAAGTCATTAGTTTTCAGGGTTCGATACTGGATACCAATAATGAGGAAATACCGAACGGGGAGATAGAAATCACTTTTTCGCTATTTCAGGATTCTGATCCAGAAAATGCTTTATGGACTGAGACGCAGGAAATAACGGTGGTTAATAGTTTTATAATGGCATATCTCGGGCTTATCAATCCACTGAGTTTGGATTTCAACACTCATTACTGGCTTGGTATAAGTATAGGTAATGATGAATTAACAAGAGTTCCTATGACTGCTTCGCCTTATTCTATTGGTAATGTTAGAAGTGTTAATAATATGAATGGAAATATCATAATTTCCGGTGGCAATGGAGTAGATGTAAATACAGTAAATGGTGAGATAACTATTGAGCTAACTGATCCGAATGTTATGAATAATGAACAATTAGAATTAAAAAGCTATGATTCCGAGATCATTGAATTGAAAAATCAGATAGAAAAACTTATGAATGAGAATATAAATTTGAAAGAAAGAATACAAAGTTTAGAAAAAACAAAGTAATTAGAGATATATTCAATAAACGATCCCTCCCCGGCCTCCCTTATGAGCCAGTGTGATAGCCCCTGAAAACTCAAGAATTGATCCCCCTTGTGTTCCCCCTTACAATTAAGGGGGAAAGCCCCAAGTCATTGAAATATAATATTTTAGCCTCCCCCTCTTTTAAGAGGGGGATTGAGGGGGTGTTTGTGAAAAAAATTTATCAAGACGATCCCTCCCCGGGCTCCCTTATAAATAAGGGAGGGAGTATGTCATTGAAATATAATATTTTAGCCTCCCCCTCTTACCAAGCGGGGAAGTAAGATAAAATCCCCCTTTTTTTATCGAAGATCCCGACTTGTAAGGAAAAGGGGGACATAGGGGATTTTCTTTGGTTTTGCAATGGTCTTAATATTTCATCTTTTTATAAATTATAATATTAGATTATTTATTCATATGATTCGCAGTAGATGGTACTTGGTGATGATGTTTGACTGGATATCTATGCTATTTTGTGATATTAAAAGTATTTAATATCTCCATTTCTCTATCTGAATTTTTTGCTATTGATAATACAATATCTCTGATCAGTTCTAATGAATTGGTATCATTTAATATCTGATAGTGTTTTTGTAATTTCAGCAGCATAGGAAGATAATTTAGGTTCAATATTGATGTTACTGAACGGCTAAAGTCTTTGATAATACTATTGTTTAGCATGTCTAATCTGTATTGTTTTTCGAAGTTTCTTTTCATGTAAGCTATATTATCAAATTCTTCCTTGCTGTATTTTAAGGCCAAGCCGGTAAGATAAATACTGTCTTTTATAGTGTCATAATATCTTTCAAAAACACTGGATGCAATATAGAGTGGTTGCTTATCATTATGATGAGCCATATGTCCAATTATCTTATTAAAAACAGCAAATTGATCATTTGTTTTAGCGATTTCCTGCCAGTTGATCTTAAATTGAGCTACCCCGATTTCCTCAAAGATTTTGTTTCTGTATCGATCAATAGACAGTAAGCTAATATTCAAAGCATAGACATCATTTCTGATACCGAATACATCTTGAAGCATCCAAATCGGGAAAGTATCATTATCGCCGTTAGTAATTATCAGAGCATTATCCTCTAAGGACATCAGTACATTATAATTGTAAGTAAGCAGTCCTGTAGAAACAGTAGGATCATTTTCATAAAGCATTTTATTGAATTCTGCTCTTTTCTGCTTATCTCTTTCAAGTTCGTAAAGAACAATCATCTTATCATAAAGTTCATATCTATTTGGATATTGTGCATGAGTTTCCTCAAGGAGCTCTTTTTCATAGAAATAATTTTCCATATTCCATATTTCAATGTATTTCGCTTCGAATGTGTCTGAAATTTTCTGATTTGCAGTCTTTACGATACTTTCTAACTGAAAGAAATATTTGCCGAGACCATTGGCATATTCTTCAGCATTGAGCATCTTAGCCATACGGTTAGCTGTATAGAAGTTTAGCCATGCTTCAGCGTTTTCGGGGTTGCTGTCTATCACACTTTTCCATTCCTGAGATTGAATAGCGTACCATTCAATGGGCTTAATGATTTTAATTATCGAGTACACTTTTTCTGGTTTGGAGTAGAGAGTATTTGCTGCTAAAAAAGAAATTGTTAAGAAAACTAACACTATTCGTTTCATAATAATACCAATTCATTTGTATCATTCATAAAAATTGTTATAATCATAAACACTTAAAAGTAGAATTTATTTTTGTTTTTGATTTTTCGTGTTTAAATCTTTCTTTTGCTTGAGCGTTTTTGCTGTATATATAAATTTTTAATAAAACTCATTAAATTAATTCCGAAGATTTACTGATTCATTTTATAATCTGGTATTTTTAAAATAAACGGAATACCTGCGATTGTCATAATTATACTTAGATAATAAATTGTGTCTAAATCATATATATCGCTTAGGAAGCCAAACAAAAATACTACCAAAGAAGAAATAATAAAATTAAAGAACATAAAGATACTGTTTGCAGAGGCAGGGTATTCGTGTTCGTTTTCTTGGATCAGAGCTAAAAGGACAGGAGTAATCGAAAAGTTAATGAAGCCTAGTATAAGCAATAAGGGAATAACAAACCATCCCTGAGACATCATGAAAAAAAGCATAGCAAACGGGGCAGCAGCAAAACTAAAGAGCAGCATCTTTTGCCTTCCAATTTTATCGGACAGAGTGCCGGAAGTGATAGCTCCGAAAGCACCGGCAAGTTCCAATATGGATAGAGATGCGCCTGCTATCCATATATCCGATCCTCTGGATGTCATATATGTTGGCAAAAAGGACGTAAGAGCTTTAATCATAAAAGCCTTACTAAGCAGCAATCCTGCTACCATTATAAACAGAAAACGCAGCTTCTTCCAAGTTATGAGCAAGCCAGCTCCTGATTTGAAAGTCGAGTTCTTTTTAACATCTACGTGCCTTATTTGCAAATATAGCACTGCCGAAGCTAACAATCCAAAAACAAAAACTTTGTAAGATCCTTCAAAACCAAACCATGATACAGCAGTAACAATTATTAAAGGTCCTGCGGTTCTTGCTAATTCCCCTGAGAACATATAGATACTCATCCCAGTGCCAATTTTGCTTCCTGAGAAGTATCTTATCATTACAGGTGAAGGAACGTGATAAAGCGCAGATACCGTCCCTGCAGAAAATAGCATAACTGCTATTACAGTGTAGCTTGGTGCTAAGGGTATAAAGCTCATTATCATTCCAGATAAGGCAGGAGAGAGAATTATAAAATAATTAAAGGAATACTTGTCTGCTATCAGTCCAATTAAAGGGATGAATATCGAAGGTATCTGCACTAAGAAGAATAAAAAGCCAGACTCTGTGTAAGATATACCAAAGTTTGTAATTAGCAGAGGCATTAGTGGTGCCAGAAATGCAGGGTATATATCGTGAAAAAAATGGCTGGAGCCGACTATTGCCAATTTTTTTTTGT
>CAYQTZ010000155.1:0-6774 GCA_964420565.1 uncultured Hyphomicrobiales bacterium | reverse complement strand
ATATATATATATATATATGAACATTTGATTAATTTTTATTCATAATATAATAATATATTATCTTATTTATTATCTCTCAATAATTGGGTAAAAGAAGGATGGGAATTGGAGACGAGGACTGGGATCTGAGATCGGGGAGGAAGAGGAAGCACTCCCAGCACACTCTTTAAAGAGGTGAATTTCATTTTCCTTTATTGATAAGTAACCAAGCAATTTTGATTTTTTATTGTCGGAGTTCAGTTATTTCCCTTCCAAAGGCAAAGAAGCCTTCGGAAGGATTCCCGTGCCTTCGGAAGTTTGACAACAGTTTCAATTATTAATAAATTTGCAATATGGAAGTTTGATTGGAGGCAGAAATTCTGAATGACAAGAATTAACATTCAATATAAAATATTTTCTTACTTTTTTAGTTTAAAATGTAATAGATTATAGAACAGAATAAAGATAAGAGTATGAACTTAGAAACTTTTCGCCAATACTGCCTTGCAAAGCAAGGGGCAACCGAAGACACTCCATTCGATGAAACTACTTTAGTTTTCAGAGTAGGTAATAAAATATTCGCCCTGACTGATCTGGAAAGAATACCTTTTCGTGCAAATCTGAAATGTGAGCCCGAAAGAGCTATTGAGCTTCGAGAGAGATATGATTCGATTACTCCCGGCTACCACATGAATAAAATGCACTGGAATACTATCGAGCCCGAAGGACAGCTCAGTGATGTGCTATTCAAAGAATTGATAGATCACTCATATAATCTTATATTCAATTCGCTTAAGAAAATTGAGAGACAAAAGATAATAGATATGTAAGTTATTGCATTTATCGTATTTTTTTAATTAATATAAGTTAAGAGAAATGCTTTCAAAACTAAATAAAATTTCAAGCAAGATACTCTATCAGAACCCTTGGTGGAAATACTGTTATGACAATTATACACAGCCCGATGGTTCCCATGGCGAATATCATTATGTAGAAACTAACGGCTCGACAATGATAATTCCGCGAACTATAAATAATACTTTTGTCTTAATTCGTCAATATAGGTATCTCAACCAAAGAGAAAGCTTAGAATTTCCGGGCGGTGGGATAAAAGAAAAGAATTCTCCAATTGAAAATGCTGTCGAAGAGCTTGCGGAGGAAACTGGTTTTAAACCAGGCAGGATGGAAGAACTTGGGATATTTAACCCCTTTAATGGAGTTACAAACGAAATGTGCCATGTTTTTTTAGCTCAGGATTTAGAAAAAGAATCAGCAGAGCCAGATCAATCGGAAGAATTCGAGATAGAAGAATTAGACATGGAAATGATTTATAAATATATTGAAACAGGTGAATTATGGGATGGAATGACTCTGGCATCGTTGATGCTTTATCAATCAAAAAATCAATAGCATTTGTTGCGGCTTCACTTTTTCTTTTAGGAATTTTTTTTGTACCAGTAGCTTCTGCACAGTCAGATAGCGACAAAGAAAAAGTAATGACTTATAAAGTTGATTACTGGTTCCCACCTACGGTTAGGAATCATTACAGCTATACCGAAAAATCCGACATAACACGTACGTACAGCGATGGGTCAGTGATGACTTTCAGTCGAGAAATAGTTTTCTTTTTCGATATGAAAGCGCCAAATCAAAAAAATGAAGGGTTTACAGATATGGATGTATCAATTGATTCTGCCCATTATAAATATACTAAGGCAGATTACACTTATAGCTATAATACTCAGGGAGAAGCTCCAGGTAATTTCAATATCCTTGACTTCATGGCTACCATCGCACCGCTTGCCAAATTCTATACTATGACTTATTCCCCGTATGGCAATATATCAAAATTAGAAGGTGAAGCATTACAGATTTTTAGAAATAAACTCGTCGAGCGGAAAGACTCATACAATCAGATTGATCATTATATCTGGACTGAAGGCACATCTAATGCCAGATTAATCCACATTTCAGATGTGAAAAAGATCGACTATCCAAATTATAGAATAGCCGAAGACAGTACTTTTTTGTCCCCACTTTTTTTGCAGATAAACCATATCGATCTGCAGGATACCGTAGAAATGACTTTAGATGAAGTATCCAGCGGTTATATGTATTTTTCAGGAGATATTGAAGATGTGGAGTATTTTACTAAAAAAGCCCGCTTTGAGGGCATAGAAGACCAACTATTAGAAATCGCAGACGTTAAAGCTAACGGGAAGATTTTTACCGAGCTTTCTCCCCGCGGAACACCTGAAAAAACCGAGATAGAGCTAAATATGGAAGTTAAAGCAAAAATAAAAAGAGATTCCTTCACGGAACAGGTTAAAACCAAATTAATTTGGGAATTGCTCGGACAATGGGAATATTAATATAATTTTTTTTTGGATTTTTCCTGAAATATTTTAATATTGAATATCTAATAAATGGGGGGAAGAGAATACTTTATCTTTACTGACAAAAAACTGATGGATGTTAAATCATTTTTCAGTTAAAAATATAATAATTTGTTCACGGGCAACGTATTTTGTCTGTATTTATATTTGTTAGTATTGATAGTATTTTGGCGTAAGCTTTCTTTCCCGAATTCTTTGAAATTCAATAATAATTAAAAGTATGAAAAAGCCATCTGTTGACTTTAGGAAAATTCTTGCGCCCGGCGATTCTTTCACGATAACCGGCATAATAGTGGGTTTGCTAATAGCGCTTTTTCTCGAGCAGGTCGAGATTCGTCTAATTGGTATATCTGTTGCAATACTCAGTGCTGTGGGACTCTTTCTGAATCTTTCAGGCAGACTTAAAGAGCTTGTCGGTTCCAGATTCAAACCAGGCAGCCCACCACCAAATATTAAAATTACAAAAATTAAATCTTCGAATGCCACGAGACAGGTAATCGAGAATTTCAATGATTCTTTTGGTAGCCCCGATAAAGGCAAAAAAGAAACACCTGACGACAAAAAAGATGGCGATAGTAGCATCAAGTATGCTAAAGAAGTAAAACAAGAAGCAAAAAAGCCTTCTGAAAGCTTTGAATTTAGCGATGAATTCTCTGGAGTAAAAATTATCAGCCGCAAACATACCGATAAAAAGGATAAAGTTAAAGCGGAAGCAGATGATACTAAACTACAAGGTGAATCATTCAAAAAAGATGACGAAAGAGAAGATAAGCCAAAAGCAGCCACTGCCCCCAAAAAGGAAATCCCTGAGGAAGATGATCAGACCGATTGGGTATCCTTGTTGATTGATAATGAGCCGGTTGCAAGCGAAGACCCCCGGCAAGAGTTTGATTACTTTATCTCTAAGATATTGATGGCTATTCGCTCTGTTACTAATACCAGAACCGCTGTTTTTATTTTTGTTAATTACGAAAGAGATGAACTAATATTAGAATCTTACCTGACAGAAGAACCAAATGCCTTTAGCGATAAAGTAGTATTAGAAATCGGCAACGATATTATTAGTCAAATCGTATTTAATAAGAAACCTGAGATATTAACCGAGATATCGCCTTATGCAGAGATGGAATTAATACCATATTATGACAAACAGATAGGTACCCAATCATTCATTGGCTTGCCTGTTATTATTAGCGGGAAAGTTATAGGAGTGCTTTGTGCTGACTCTGATATTCCCGAAGCTTACGACTCTCAAACTGTCGGCTTCATGGGGCATTTCGTTCAGTTAATTGTTAGTCTTGTAAAAAATTATATTGATAAGTATGAATTACTCCTTGCCTCGAAAACACTCGAAGCAATCAACAGTTTCCGCACAATGCTGTTTCAAAATCAAATGAGTATTGAAAACATCTCAGAATCTCTTGTGAAAGCTGTAACTTCTCTGTTTCAGTTCCATACTGTTGGTACGTGTATCTTCGAGGAATCTACAGGAACGTGGAAGATATTTTCAATATATTCAAAAGAACATAGGAACAAAGAAATAATTGGTATGGAAACTGATGTTGAAACAATATCAGTAGGCAAGGCAATAATCATTCCTGAGACTTTGCTACTATCACCTTTGGATTTCAACATTATTCATTTTCATAAAAAAGAGATTTTGCCTGATAACGGCTTTCTGGTAGCTGTACCACTTAAATCAGTTACGTATAATTATGGCTGCCTGTTTTTGATAGGTAGCCCCGATACATTATTGACTTCTTATGATATTAAAATATTAGAAACATTAGGCGATAACGCAGGGCTTAACATAGAGCAACTCTACTTCCAGAATATTATGCAAACCCAGTACACCTATGATAATGTTTCGGGAATACTGCTTCCACAACCATTCTTCCAGAGATTGGACGAGGAATTTGCTAAATCTAAAGATTATCACAACCTACTTACACTCTGTCTGTTTAGAATTGACAATTATAGTGCTTTTAGCTCTGAAGATATGGATCAAACAGATGAATTAGTGATCCATGTGATTGCTAAAACACGGGAACATTTGAAAAAATATGATATTATCGGCAAGGCAGACGAGAATGTATTTGGTATAATTCTGATTAACACTCCATTGCAGGAAGCACAGCTCTGGGCTGAAAAAATTAGAGCAATTTTAGCGAGCTCAGTTTTAGAAGTTGGCAAAAAGCGTTTTACTGCAACTATTAGTATGGGATTAGCAGAAAATAAATCAGCAAATACTTACGAAGGTCTTCTGTCGAATGCTCATCGCGTTCTCGAAATAGCTGGGAAGAAATCTAATAGTGTCAGTATATATGGATAGATGAACTTGCTGTATGTTCAAATTTCTTTGGTGAGTATTTAGGTTGCAAGCATCAATTGTGTATGAAATAAGAATGATATTTTTCAAGATCAGAGTATATTTAATGAAAATATATAAGATAGAACAAGAACAATTATTAGATATTCCATTAGAAAAAAGCTGGAAATTTTTTTCTAATCCCAGCAATCTTCAGGAAATAACACCTGACAGCTTATCATTCAGTATTGTGAGCGATCTGCCTAAGAAAGTCTATCCCGGCTTGATTATACTTTATAAGCTAAAATTAATGGGAGCAATCCCAATGAATTGGGTTACTGAAATAACTCACGTCCGCGAAAATGAATTCTTCGTTGACGAACAAAGGTTTGGTCCCTATAAATTCTGGCATCATCAGCATATACTCTCTGAAGAAAATGGTAAGACTAAAATGATAGATATAGTTCATTACGGTCTCCCTTTTGGAATACTCGGAAATATTGGAAATGGTTTTGTAAAAAGTCAGCTAAGAGATATATTTGAGTTTAGAAAACAGAAACTAAATAATACTTCTTACATTCAAAAAATTCGAGAGGAAACAAAACTATGAAAATATTATTATTATTATTGCCTGCTTGGCTGGTACTTATCTCTTGTGGTACCCCCAAAGAATTGAGAACAGATAACATACCATCAGTCAAGAAGCTCGACATCAACAAATATGCTGGTACATGGTTTGAAATAATACGTCTCGACCATTCCTTTGAACGCGGCTTAGAGCAGGTAACAGCAACGTATATCCCCGAAGATGACGGAAAGATAAAAGTAATAAATAAAGGCTTCGACACAGAAGACCAAGAATGGAGCACTGCCGAAGGCAAAGCTTACGTGCCCAATCCCGATAAACCCGGTGAGTTGAAAGTCAGCTTTTTCCTCTGGTTTTACGCTGATTATAAAGTAATAAAGCTCGACGAAAATTACCAATGGGCTATGGTTACATCAAAAAGTAAAGAATATCTATGGGTATTAAGCCGCAAAAGCGAGATGGACAAATCTACTCTGGACGATTTGCTCGATTTTGCCCGAAGCGAAGGATTCCCTCTTGAGAAAATAGTATATGTTGAGCATTGAAATAAATTAAGACCATTACAAAAATCTGAAAATACTGCTTTATACATTATAGCAAAGTTTTTTCGTCATTGTATTCTGATTGATCATCGGAATATGTTCATTATTCACTTTAACTGTAAAAAAAAGATTGCTATACTACTTCCACTTCATCCATACGGTCTTTTCTATGTTTTCTATTTCTTTTTCACGATCATATTCTCCCACATCCAATAATTCTAACCAATCAAGGAATTTTGCTACATCATCACCTTTGAAAATAGAGCCATGCTGAGGGCAAAGCATATCAGGATTGATAGCTCTTACTCTGTCAACCCAATTTTTCAGAGCTTTTTTCGAGGGCATCCACCTTTTATGAAATGCTTTCATATAGCCTATATGTGTATCGAAATCCTCTACAAACAAAGATGAGTCTTTACTGGGAAGTAAGGCGGCTCCGATATCGCCAGTGAAAAGTATATTGGATATTGGGTCATAACAACTAAAATTGCCGGAGGAGTGACAGTAATGTGCAGGTACCAGATAAACCATAGAGTTAGAGTTTCCTATCTGAAGTTCCATACCATCATCTGGTATAGGAAATAGCTTCAAGGTAGAACCCATTCCGAAATGCGTAAGAAACCCAGCCCATAGCCACGAACAATACACCTTGACATCAGGGCATAGATCGAGCCACATAGCCAGAGAAGATGCTATGTCAGGGTCCTGATGGCTTGCAAGAATAACCTTAATGCTATCCATAGTTGTATGTCTGCCTATTTCAGTTAGTACCTGCGGGAAAATAGCAGTACCACCGGGGTCAAGCAGCAAGGTCTGTCCGTTGCTTATTATCATATATTCGTTAGTATCAATTACTTCGTCGGGTTTAGATATATCTCTGCCTATTACTACCCATTTATGGTTATCTTTTTCAAAAATTACTTCGCTTTTCATTTGATTATCCCTGTATTGATTAAATTTTTA
>CAYQTZ010000154.1:0-6775 GCA_964420565.1 uncultured Hyphomicrobiales bacterium | reverse complement strand
GTAATATATTCCAGCGGCGAATCTGCCTGCAGCGAAGGTTTTTTCTGGGAAGCTCTGAATTGTGCTACCTTAGAGAAACTTCCCGTGATATTCGTTATTCAAAATAATAAATACGGCATATCGGTTCCTATTTATGAGCAAACTGCTAACGCTCAGGTATCAGACAATTACAAAGGCATGAAAAATCTGATGATATTCAATTGCAATGGTCGTTGTCCATTCAATTCATACAATACATTAGTCGAAGCCCGCGAATATGTGCTTGCTGGCAAAGGTCCGGCAATGGTGCATGCTGATTGCGACAGAATAGGGGCGCATTCAAATTCAGATCCACATAAACTATACAGAACTGATGAAGAAATATCTGAGGCAAATACACGTGATCCATTCTTGCAGCTGAGATTTACATATCTCGACTCAGGTATAGCTACCGAAGAAGAATTACTTCAAATAGAAAAAGAAAATAAAGACTATCTGAATGAAATGGTAGATAAAGCTGAAGAAGCCGCTGATGCAGATGGAAAATCATGGGATAAATTCATCGTCCCCGATCCTTACTTTAGCAAAAAAGACTTTACAGAAATAGATAGCGACGGCGACGGCAAATCAATAACATATCGCGAAGGTATCAATATTGGATTGAAAGAAGAGTTCCGCCGCAACGAAAATACATTTCTCTGGGGACAGGATGTAGCCTCGAAAGATAAACAAGGCATCTTCAATGTCTGCAAAGGAATGCTCGATGACTTTGGAAGCCGCAGAATTTTCAACTCGCCTATCGCAGAAGATAACATAGTCGGCACTGCCAACGGATTCTGCCGCTACCGCAAAGATATTTGGGTGGTGATCGAAGGCGCAGAGTTTGCTGATTACTTCTGGCCTGCGATGGAGCAGCTTGTGGAGCATTCACACGAATACTGGCGAACCAAAGGGCAGTTCGCCCCGAACGTGGTCATACGTTTAGCCAGCGGAGGTTACATACAGGGAGGCCTATACCACTCTCAGAATTTAGAAGGCACCTTTACAACACTACCGGGCATAAGAGTAGTAAGCCCAGCATTTGCCGACGATGCTCTTGGGCTAATGCGTAACTCAATGAGGTCGCGTGGCGTTACAATGTATTTAGAGCCAAAATACCTATATAATTTCAAACAGGCATCAACTGCAACACCACCCGATGACTACATAGTTCCCTTTGGCAAGGGACGTATCCGTCGGGAAGGAACAGATGTATCAGTAATAACTTATGGCAGCGGAGTTCATTTGAGCTTATTAGCTGCAAAATCATTAGAATCAGAAGGAATATCCGTAGAAATAGTTGACCTAAGATCATTAGTCCCATGGGACAGAGAAATGGTTTTTGAGTCAGTTAAGAAGACAAATCGGGCAGTAGTAGTACACGAAGACAAAAAAACTGGCGGGTTTGGTGGAGAAATAGCCTCGACTATAGCGGAGGAATGCTTTAATTACCTTGACGCACCTATACTTAGAGCTTGCTCCAAAGATTGCCCCGTTGGATTTGCAAAAAGTTACGAAGATGAAATATTACTGAAACCCGAAGACGTGAAAGAAACAATAATGAAAGTAAAAAGGTTTTGACAAAAGTGTAAGGCAAAGTGTGTAATAAGCTAAACAGTGTGTAAAAAATTAAATTTTTGTGTAATTGGGTGTGTTATGTGTCAGATAAATTACACACTGTTAAGAAAGAGACACAAGAAAAAAAATAAATTGATAATATATATATGAAGAAGAGCGAAAACCAATAAAAATTGACAAGAATTAGTTGGAATTTCGTTAGAGTTCTTATATATTTGTTGGCAATATTTTTTGCAAAGTTGCGCCCGTAGCTCAACTTGGATAGAGTGTTGGATTCCGGATCCAAAGGTTGAGGGTTCGAGTCCCTTCGGGCGTGCTAATTGTATATATATTAAATAGATAGACGAAGGAATATGAAAGAAAAGAAAAACTTTAAGAAAACGATACCTGTGGAGAAATATGAAGCCGAGCAGGAGAATATCATCACCAAAGCCCAGGAGTTAATCGACAAAAAGGGAAAAGTCATTTTAATCTCATCCATTGTGGTTATAGTTTTAACCGCGGCACTCTTCTATTATCGGTCTGTATCTGCCGATGCCTCAGTAGAGAGCAGAGAGAAAGCTGCAACGGCAATATCCCGCATAATGCCAATGATAGAGCAGCAGCAATATCAGGCTGCATTGAACGGAGATCCGAACACTCAGATAAGAGGCGAGCAATTAATTGGGCTTGTAGATATTATCAAAAAATATGACGACACAGACCAGGCAACTTTAGCGGCATTTTATGCCGGCGATGTTTATCTAAAAATGAATGATCCCGAGAATGCAGAAAAATACTTTAAAATAGCATCAGATTCCGAATCCGAAGTGGTCAAAGAGGGCGCCTACGGAGGTCTCGGTAAGATTTACGAGATGAAGGGTGATTTCGCTCAGGCAGCTGAAATGTATGAAAAAGCTGCGAAAAACAGCTCATCAGATGCTTCAAAAGAAAGATTTTATGTATATGCTGCCACATGCTTCGAAAAAGCTGGCAGTAATGAAAAAGCAGGGGAACTGTATAAAGAAGTTCTCAGTATTAAAAACAGCAAGTATGAAGGTATGGCTAAATCAGCGATCCTGCGTCTTGGCATGAAAATTGACTAAGAAAAATGGCTATTGCCATTACTGTATATCATAATGCAATAATTGAAAAATAAATAAGAAATATGAAGATTTCATTAATAAATATTTTTATAAGTAATATTAATTTTTAAAACGGAGGTTTTATGCGTCGTTTGTTTCGTTTGAGTTTGTTTGCTGCTTTACTTGGGGTCATGGCTCTAAGTATAAGTTATGCACAGAAACCGCAGGCTACCGTTTCTGGCCGAGTAGGTCAGGAAGAGGTACGAATTTTTGTAAAGGACTCTGTCTATATTATAGACAGACAGTACACTATTGCCGGTACGTTGATAATCGAACCGGGAACGGAAATATTTTTCTATCCGAATGGTAGATTGATTGATTCCGTTGGTGGTAGGATTATTGCTGATGGCTTTGCCAATGCAAGATATAACCAAAACCCATACAGGGCTAATGGTTCCAGGATCAATCCTATAGCACCAAATTCAGGTTTCAGTGGTTATGCTGATCTGGATTATTTTACATATACCGGATGGTATGATGAAGATGGTGATGGCGATGATGATCTGCAAAGAACAATTTATGTTGACACAGAAAGAGATCTAACAGTTCACGAGGATAAATACAATTACGTTTTTAACGTAATGTTAGACAAGGATAATCGTCAGGTTCACAATTATCGCTATGAAGATGGCGAAATTGGTTATCCCAATCCTGAAAATGCTGAAGTCATTACTTTCGAAGAAGCAATGATATTTTATGCTGCCAGATTGAATATTGATCCTGATATGGACAATAGAATTAACATCAACTCATGGAAAAGATTGAATGACAAAGATGTAAACATCGAACCTGCACAGATCAAATTTATTGGTCAGCCCTTCAACGTTTCAAGAGAATGGGGACATATTATTATACTTCCAGGTGCAAGAGCAGCTTTCTTCAGAAACTGTTTGTTTGATGGTTTCCGCAAAGATACTACAGTTGACCGCACACCTATTTATGCAGAAGCACCAGCTGGCACAGACTTGAATATGTTGAATACAGCTATGCGCCATTACACAAATGGTAGCGGTGGAGCTATTACAACTTTCTCATCCAGAACATGGCTTCTCGATGTAGAATTTACAAATAACATGGCTCGCTACAGAGGCGGCGCTTTGCAGATATTGCAGGCACCTCAGGTATTCCCGAAGCCACAAAGCTATGATAATATTGGTTATTATCCAGTTGATAAAAATCCAAGTATTACCGATCCTACAGGTTACTGGTCCACAGTGAACAGGAACCATGGAGTGCCAAGGATTGACTTACTTGATGAGGCTTATTCAGAACCAATGACAGATGTAGTACGTCAGGCATATGATGATGCCCGTATTGCTGTTTATCTTGGTCGTATGCGTAACCTTAAATTTACAGGCAACTCAGTTGACCTTTCAAATGTAAAATCAAAAATTATGAACGGCGTTCCGTTCGTTTATCACGATTATGACGAGCCGGCTAACTTCCCACAAGGTTATGGAAACTGGGCAATGGGCGGCGCTATATTTATCGAAGGTTCACCTGCTGCCGAAAACAGACAAATTGAAGTTGGTCTTGGAGTAAACCATTCTATAAATGTATATACTGATCGTGAAAATTATGACGCTGGTTTACTAACATTCCCCGAAGGCGATACTTTCGAGGCAAATGGTAACACAGCTAATAACTACCAAGGTTCAATGAACAGCTATGGTGCCCGCGGTGGTGCTATATATGTTGGTAAATATACTTCACTTATTATTGCTGGTGAGTTTATTTCTAACGAAACTTACTCAAAATTCCTTCAGAACCCCGAGAACGGTTCCAATAGTGGCTACTACTCAATGGGTGGTGCTATATTCACAGAAAATACTTTTGGAAGACTTCAGGTTCGCGGCGGTCCCGAAAGAGATTTAATTGATAACAATACATTATTCCGTAATAATAAAGCAGGTGCCGGTGGTGCTATCTTCGTTGATGGTAATACCGATCCGATGATGTCGCCAATTATTGGTGGCTCAGATTTCAGAGCTAATACAAGAGATTATGGATATAATATACTATTCGAGAATAACTTCGCCTCCAGCTTTGGTGGTGCCGTTTTTGCTAAGAGAAACTTCAGCATTAATGGTGCCGGTGGTGTTATGGAAAACACAATGCTTGGCTATGGCGGATTTTATCCTGTGAAATTCTACAATAATGCTTCTGGTTTTTCCGGTGGCGCTGTTCATGTATCAATTCCAAATGCTATTCCTCCGCTTCCTCCGGCTCAAAGAGAGATCCAGGTGATCCGTGCTGAATTCGTAGGTAACGTAGTTGGCGAAAACGTATTGGATATAAGTATCCCGGATATTCGCGGCGGCGGTGCTTTCTACACACTGAACGGCGATCTGAACGTAGTAAAAGGTGTAGAATTCAGAGAAAACACAGTATATAATGGTAATGGTGGTGCTATAGCAATGATCCACCCACAAACATCATCAAAACGCTTCTTCCTTTCAGATATTGACGTAGTTCATTTTGACTGGGATACAAAATTAGCTAATGGATTCTACCCGGTAAATGGTCCATTTATACATGATGATGAATATGAGTTCCCGGCTGATGCAAGAATGCTTACAAGATTCCTTGATAACGAAGTCATGGTAGATCCTGAAGTACTTGAAACTCAGAGCGGTTCAGGCTCAACACAAATTGGTGCTGGTACAGTCGGTCAGTCAGGCAAATTGCTTGCTACCACATTCCTCGATCAAAACACTGGCTTCGCAGTTGGTATGAATGGTACCATCGTAAGACTTACAAACGGTGGAGTTGATTGGGAATATATGAACTGGAACTTCCAGTATAGATTAAATGATGTTTATTTCCCAACATATGATGTTGGTATCATAGTTGGCGACAGAGGTATTATCCTGAGAACAACCAACAATGGTCAGCAATGGCAGGAAGTAAGACCTCCAGTAGAAACATTATCGCTTAACGCTGTTAGATTTATCGGCTCATCTATTGGTTATGCCGTAGGTGATTATGGTAGAGTATTAAAAACAACAGATGCTGGTGTTACATGGTTTGACCCGGTAGTTCAAAATGCAACTATCAGCGATCTTTATGGTGTTTACTTTAATGATAGCAACTTTGGTTTTGCCGTTGGCGAAAGAGGTACTGTAATAGTAACTGAAGATGGTGGCGAAACATGGGAAGTGATCAATGCAAATACTTTTGCAGATTTGAATGATATTTACTTTACCGATATGATGAACGGCTATATCGTTGGTGATTTTGGTGTAGTACTTCATTCTAACACAGCCGGTTTTTCATGGCTTGAAAAAGAAGTAGTAACAAACGAATCATTTAACTCAGTTCACTTTACTGACCTCGACGAAGGTTACGTAGTTGGTGATTTTGGTGTTATTTACAGACTAAAACTTGAAAATGATGAACTGGTAATGGAAGAGCTTGCTTCAAATACAAGCTTTAGCTTATCAGATGTTTTCTTCCCGGGTAATAATTATGGTTTCGCAGTTGGTGATTATGGCATAGTAATAGGTACAGACGATGCCGGTGAAACATGGCATGACGTAATACCTGCCGATCTTAGTATTGTGGATGTGGTTCGCTATCATCCCGAACTGAGATTACCAGAAAACGGTATTGGTCTCGGTGGTGCTATATATATATTGGATAGCGTTACTGTAAACAGAATAGATCGCCGCGATACACTTGCCTTTAACCGTGTAAGAATTCAAAATAACAAAGCTTATACAGGAGCTGCAGTATATTCAGACAACTATGACCTGAAACTTTTATTCGAACGTTCATTGATCACAGGCAACGAAGCATATTCAGAAGTTGGTCTTGAGCAAAACGTGATCGAAGGTCCGGTAGTCAAAGAGCAGGGAAGCGATGAGATTACTATAAATCCCGCATCAAGCGATCTCGCCGGTGCAATTATTTATGGTGAAATTCAAGGTCCTCTGCCTTCATATACTACGCCTGAAGCAGCAAACTCAATATATAACAATCACGCAAGATTCCTGATCAGACTCCCGGATGCCCCGAATACTAAGGGCGTACTTGCCGGAACTACAGGTATTGGC
>CAYQTZ010000153.1:0-6796 GCA_964420565.1 uncultured Hyphomicrobiales bacterium | reverse complement strand
TATTTTGATCAATATTACTGACAATATTTATTGTTGCTTTTCCTGAAGGATTATTTGAATCCTCACATGAGAAAAAGAACAAAACAATAATCACCGATATTGATATTAACAATGCTTTCATGATACTCTCCATATAATTAAACAATTTAAGACGAACCCAGCTATTATCTATTTTAAACAAAAAAAGCCATGAAAAACTCTCATGGCTTATATATGATAAAATAAACTTCCCTTATACTTTAGTCCAAACTCCATTTAGAGCTATTCTTCTGCCGTCGCAAAGGTCTTCGTATGAAGTTAATGTAAGTTTATCGTTTTTTACTGAAAAGTTATAGAAACCAATAATATTAAAACAATCATCATCGTTGATTATTTTTATCATTCCGTTTTCTATTACATATTCAGCTGTAGAATCATTGTGATTTGGTACATCAGATAGCACAATAAATTCATATGAATTGTTGTCAATTATTAACTTTGCTTCAAATTCCAAGCCTTCGCTGTCTGTTACAACTCTTGTCCAGGAACCGATGATATCCTGTGGATTAGATTCTACAGGATTATCCTCCTCGCAGGAAGAAAATATCAGCGATAGAACAATAAAAAGTAAACATACTGATAGAATCTTTCTCATTTCAATACTCCATTTATATTTAATTATACTTCTAATTTCAATTCGCCTGATTCAAGAATGCAGACATCGTCAAAATACACAGTAGGATTTTCTATAACACATTCTATGTATGATTTTGAATTGATCTTCCCACCCATGTGATCATTATTGCCAAAAGCTACATTACACGTACCGAGAGACAATTTGTCTTCGTTTTGTATCCCTGTTACTTTGGCAAGGTGATGAGTGCCAATGCCAAATTTGCATAGCATATAAGCATCTTCATCAAATTCTTCTAAATCTTTTTCTAATTTTTTTGCATCAGTTTTTCCATGTATCTTAACTGCCAGACCTTTCTTGATGTCTATTGTCACAGGGCTTCTAAGCTTTCCAATAGATGATATAGAACCGTCAACGACGATTTTGCCGGTAGCTCTGCCCTCTAAAGGAGAAATAAATACTTCGCCTGCCGGCATAAAACCAAACTCGCTAATATTGCGAATTACACCAGTTCCAGAAAGTATCTTTCTGCGTTTTACCGGTAATTTGATTTCCGTGCCTAACTCAGAAATTATCATTACATTTGTAGCCCCCTGTAATTTCTCGCTTATGGCTTCTGTGAGCTTGATTATTCGATTATGATCAGCACTCATAGTTCTTATGATCACATCTTCGTTTACTTTATAGAACATAGCTACACGAACGCCGAGCTTGGTGGCTTCCCTGCGAGCACTTGTAAAAATAAATGATTTTTCAGTAAAGCTTACTACTACGTCAACGTACTTCATCATTTCAGCGACGGCATCGGGGAATCCCTTATTGTCTCTTTCTCGGGGTGTGATCTCTGCATAAAAAACATCTAAGCACATCTTATTAGAAACTTCTAAAGTATCGAGTGCTAATTGCCTGTTTTCAGTATCGGCAATTATTAGTAATGCTTCGCTTTCAACTAACCCCACATAGTCTTTGAGGACCTTTTTCGCTACCCTCTTGAATTTTGTTAAACCTGCCATTATTATTCCTCTTTATATTATTTAAATTGTTTCAATTGAATAAATTTTTAGTTGAATATTCGTATGTCTTATTTCTTTAAACCCTGCTCAAGATTTATGTTAGACACTCTGCTTTCGCGCTTTAAGAGCAAAGCAAAAACGAAGCCGAGAACTCCCAGCATTGCAAACATCAGCATAGTGTATGTATAATCGTAGTTCGCAAGTCCATCAGCTATCAACTGCGGAGTAACCCCCGGATTGGTTTTGTCTAACACAAATCCGGCTAAAGTCGGAAAAGCAAACAATCCTAAGTTCTGCACTGAAAACATAATACCATAAGCCGTGCCGAGCCGGTTCTCCTTTACTATCATAGTTACCGCTGGCCACATAGCCGCAGGAACTAAAGAAAATGCTACACCAAGTAAGAACATAGCAAAATATGGTGTCAGATCGGTCAATGCCAAGCTGAAGTGTATTACAAACAGCATGCCTGAACCAATCAGCATAAGAGTTGCTCTTTTGCCATATTTATCTATAACAAATCCAAATAGAGGCGTAAATAAAATTGTACCGAATATTATTATGCTCGTTACAATGCCTGACGTTTCCCTTGTAATATCAAATTTGTTGAACAGAAAGTCCGGACAGTAAGATAGAAAGGGAAATACTGCCGAATAGAATATTACGCATAGCAAGCATATATATATAAATGATCTGTTTTGTATGATCTTGAATATATCAGCTATTCTGAATTTCTCTTCTTCTGAGATTTCTATTTTTTCGGTCTTTCCTGAGAACTTCCTGTCAAAGAATAAATATATAAGGAAGAATGTAAGCCCGGTTCCCATCAGTACTGTAGCAACCCACAAAGCATTGCCAATGTTAGAATCCGATTCTATCAGGACAGGCGAAAATATCAACGCCATCGCAGTACCCAGACGAGCTATGGCAAGGTTTAAGCCGAAGGCAAAAGCAAGCTCCTTGCCTTTAAACCATTTTACTAATACTTTATTGATTACTACTATGCTCGTTTCGGCGCCCAATCCAAAAAAGAGTCTGCCGATGATCATCATCTTAAGTTCTGGAGAATAATCAGTAAGGAAAGAGCCAAAGAATTCATAGCCCAAACCTCCGGAATTATAAGCATCGCTGGCTCCGTAAGCCGTTAGGAATGCCCCGAAAGTGCAAAATGAAACGAACATAATTCCTGTTTTCATTATGCCCCATTTGTCTAATCGTAGCCCACCTATTATAGCCATTAGGACAAATGTATTAGGCCATGCGTAAAATGAGATTATCAAACCATATTCAGTAGAGCTGAATCCTAACTGCGCCTGTAAAACTGATTTGATTGACGACAAAGCATCATATACATAATAATTGCTACCTATTACTATGCTTACAAGTATCAATATTATCCATCTGTACGATTGCCTTCCAGCAATCTTTGTTATTGCTTGTGCTTGATCCATATTTCACTATTTACAAATTAGTAAAACTCTTTATGTATTTCCATTAGCAGGTGGCAAAACAAAGATAAAAAAAAATTTGTAAGGTGCAAAAAAAAATAAGTATAAATACTTAATATTTTGAATTTTTTTAGAAATATTATACTTTTAGTTTATTCATGATGATGATTTTCTATCATATCCATAATGAATCTGGTTCAGTTTAA
The DNA here is from genome assembly GCA_964420565.1 of uncultured Hyphomicrobiales bacterium. Classification (GTDB taxonomy): domain Bacteria; phylum Bacteroidota; class Ignavibacteria; order Kapaibacteriales; family UBA2268; genus CAYQTZ01. The sequence continues at coordinate 3,516 of CAYQTZ010000153.1, read as the reverse complement.
AATATATTTGTATGTCAAGGATATTCTTTATGTTCATATATTTTTTTATTATTTATAACTCTTGTAAAATAATAGTAGTTAGCAATATTAAACTAATTAAATTTTATTATATATTTAATTGTTAGCTATATATCAATTATGAATATTTCTTAATTTTGATAACAGTTTAAAAGATAAAATAATAAAGAGTAGCATTGAAATAAAATATGATGATTCTTTTTACATATCATTATATATATATATAACAATATTTCTATCTGTTAATAAATACATTTATTTACAATGACGCTTAGAGCAGTTGTATGTTATTTGATGATATTTAATAAAGTACATGGAACAAAATTAACAATCCAGTATATCTACATATAATATTGAATTACTAATAATCCTCGCCATTTTCCAACAATAATAATCTCTTTTCCTCTATTCTTTTTAGTTTGCTGGCAACTGCCTGACCCAGGTCTATGCCTCTTGAGTTAGAGTAATTCATTAGTGCAATGAATACATCAGCGGCTTCATCGGCAAGTTCTTCGAGTGGAATGCTTTTTCCTTTCCATAGTTTTTTCTCTTTATTAGCAAGCTCGCCTGCTTCGCCATTTAATTCTAAGCAGAAAAATTCGGGTGGTCTTTGGGGGAAAAATGCGCTTTGGTATGCGTCAAATTCAAACTGGGATGCCGTTAGATTGCTTTTCACGGCATCCCTAAAATCATTGATTGATCTGAATTTATTCTGTGTTTTCATTAATTTCGGCTTCGGTTGGGAAATCTCTCATTCTATAGCCAACGCCGCGTATGCTTTGAATTAATGTCCTTGAGCCGTCATCACTTTCGATTTTCGAGCGTAATCGTTTGATATAGACATCTATTATATTTGATTCCGGATCGAAGTTGTGTTTCCATACGTGTTGCGTAATGGTGCTGCGGCTTAATATCCTATTCTTGTGCCTCATAAGGTATTCGAGTAGAGAATATTCTTTGGTGGTCAGGTCAATTTCTTTTCCGAAACGGTATGCCAGATGCACAATTGTATCAAGTATCATATCTCCACACTGAAGTTTTGTAGATTTTTCGGGAGCGGAGCGGCGAAGTATTGACCGCAATCTAGCAGCAAGTTCGACAAAATTAAATGGCTTCGGCATATAATCATCTGCTCCGAGGTCTAATCCCTGCACACGATCTTCTGTCCCTCCGCGAGCTGTAAGCATCATAATTGGAGTGGATACGCCTGCTTCCCGCAATTCTTTGAGAATGGAGAAGCCATCTTTCCCGGGCAGCATTACATCAAGCAGTATGGCATCAAATTGGTTGTTCATAGCCATTTCAAGACCGGTTATGCCATCGTTGGCAATTTCTACTATGTATCGCTCTTCTTCCAAACCATTCTTTATGAAATTTGCGACTTTTCTTTCGTCTTCGACGACTAAAATTCTCATGAGATCATTCCTTTCCCATTTACACAGATTATTATTTACGAATAAAAATGGGATGCACTTCCCTGACTCCCGTTGATAGTTCCAGAACTAAATAATACATTCCATTGTCCGCCCAGGAACCGTCCCTGCGCCTTCCATCCCATCTATCGCAATATGCAATATTGGGAGACCGGGACAAACCCGCAACCGGTTCGGCTACGAGTCGGTTACTTTCATCATATATTCTTAGAGTTATCTTTGTTTCTGTTGGCACCTGATATACTATTTCCACTTCTTCGAATATGGGATTAAACGGATTAGGAGAAACAATATTGATATAACTTGGTTTAATTCCCTGAATTATGGTATCAGTTCTAACGCATGAATTCATACAGCAGAATCTCATAATCACATAATCAGGTAATTCCAAAGGAATTTCCCAGATGAATCTATTGTCTGAAGCAGCCACCTGAGCAATTTCAGAATAGTTTCTTCCGTTATTTATTGACACTGCTATAGATACATCATCGCAGTTTTGGTCAATAGCAAATAAATCCCAGCGAAATTCTAATGTAGGGCAATTTGTTTCGCAAGTATCCCATTCCACAGGGAATGGCAGCGGGCGTATTTTAAATGCAACAGTTTCCGAAGTATCGCTATAACCATCTTTATCAGATACTGCACGAAGATATATCAAACTGTCGTTATCTAAAGTCAAGCAGTTGAACAGTGAATAACACTCAACTTCTGAGGTAAATGAAAATTCAAAATTCTCATCTATCGCTTCTGTAATTAATCGTTTCCAACCGGTAGTGTCATAAGATATTTCCAACGAAACAGAATCTATGCATATAGCAGAGCCGCTGATAGTATATTCGTCGCCTACGGTATATTCAAAAATTTCTATGGTATCAAGAACTAATGTGGACATTTCAAATCTGACAGTAGCAGTAGTGTCATAAACCCGCAAAGGATACTGTGAGTTTACAATTACGAATTTTCCTTCTGAACCAAGTTTATTTCCTTCTACAATATACTCATAGCTAACTGTATCTCCATCGTTGGGATAGCTCTGTACTATTACTTCAGGCATACCTATTGGCGAATCATTCAGAAATGGTACAAAATAAATATCTACTCCATGATGGCTTCGCATATAATTAACCCAGCGGATAGTAGCTGTATCTCCTACGCAATAAGATTCGGTTGTGTCAATTTTTGCTTCAGGGAAAATTACGTCGAGAGTCCCTGTCAGTATATCGCCAATTACGTATAAACTGTCGTAAGTAGTAACTATTAATTCATTTTTTTGGTCGCCTTCCATATCTGCTATAGCAACGCAGGAAATCGTCTGGTTTGGAAATTCGTGGTGATAAACAGTATCAAATGGGAACCCGAGCCGAAAATCAAAACTATCATAATCCTTCATCCGCAGAATTCTAATTGTACCACCATCTACTAATACGATCTCATCTTTATCATCATCGGCTCCGTCAATATCATTAACGGCTGCCACCCAGCCGTTGATCCTCTGCGAGCATATAGTATCAAAAGGGAATAATGTAGTATTCGGTGGTGATGGCTTTTCTATCTCTGCTCCACTATAGTATCTAAGCACAAAAAGTCGGCTGGCAGCTACGGCAAAATCCCTGGAACTTTGAGTTACTATTATTTCATTCCCGGGATAATTAGGGTAATAGGGAAGCCAACTGTTGCTTGCTGCTCCGTCCACGTTTCCCACAGCAACAGACCACATGTGATTTGTGCCACCAACAAATGGAGGATTTGCCGGATTGCCAAATTCTGTTATTGGATCTCCCGCAAAATTTGATGGGCTATCTTCGCCATAGTGGAGTGATAGCATCGCTTTGCCCTGTGATCCTTCGATACCTTTGAATTCTATAGCATTAAGTATAAATAGTGAATCCGTAGCATTTGAAGCCGCATCTTTGAGCTCAATGAAGTACGGATGCACATTCGGTCTGGAATATTCAGCAGGAATACTACTTGCTATATCAATTGGAAATATTAATTCATCTACAGTACCATGCCCAAATTGGTAACCCAATAAATAAGGAACTGCGGCATAGGTAGGACCAAGATT
>CAYQTZ010000152.1:0-6801 GCA_964420565.1 uncultured Hyphomicrobiales bacterium | reverse complement strand
TGAAAGCTATAAAATGGAAACACCCCTCGATCCCCTCTTACCAAGAGGGGAAGTAATATAAAAGTCCCCCTCTTGCAAGAGTGGGTTAGGTGGTGTTGGATCAATTACGAATTATGGTTTAAATCGGTTATATTTAATGGAAACACCCCTCGATCCCCTCTTACCAAGAGGGGAAGTAAGATAAAAGTCCCCTCTTTCCAAGAGGGGAAATCCAATATTATCAAACTCTTACGCTGAATGCTGACCCATACACCCCTCGACTCAGCCACCAACCCCAAAACAAAGGGCTGCCACATAAAAATAAATGCGACAGCCCTGATATATTTCATTAAAATATAGTAGTTTCTATTCCTCTTCTAAGCTTTTCTTATATGCTGCAATAAGCTCTTCCTGTATGTTCGCTGGTACGGACTGGTATTCAGCGAATTCAGAAGTATAAGTGGCGCGTGCCTGTGTCATGGATCTCAATGCAGTAGCATATTTGTCTAATTCTGCTAATGGCATGCGAGCATTGATCACCTGATAGCGTCCCTCAGTATCCACTCCGAGTATTACCCCGCGTCTGGAGGGAAGATCACTCATTACGTCGCCGACGAAATCTTCGGGAACTTTGACTTTGATATCATATATCGGTTCGAGTAGCTTCGGAGCTGCCTGCACAAAGTTTTCTTTGAAAACCATCATGCCAGCGGTCTTGAAAGCGGCTTCGTTAGAGTCAACAGGGTGCATTTTGCCGTCATATACAGTAACTCTGATGTCGCGTACGTAACTACCAGTAAGTGGTCCGACGACCATTTTTTCCATAACACCTTTTAAGATGGCTGGCAAAAATCTCTGGTCAATAACACCGCCAACTATACAGTTTACAAATTCCAGATTGCCGCCCCAATCGAGATCGTGCAGATCCTTACCGCGTACGGAAAGACCTTCTGGATTTGGCATACCTTCTTTATATGGCTCTACCATCATATGGACTTCAGCAAACTGTCCAGCTCCACCTGATTGTTTCTTATGGCGATAGCTGCCCTTTACCTGTTTCTGTATTGTTTCTCGATAAGGAACTTTAGCATCCACAAATTTTGCTTTTACTTTATATCTGTTTTCTAACCGCCATTTGGCAGCACTTAGATGGAGTTCTCCTTGTGCATGGAGTATTGTTTGTCTCAATTCTTTGGAATGTTCTACCACGAGAGTTGGATCTTCCAGATGCAAACCGTTCAATCCCATCCCAACTTTTTCTTCCTCGCCCTTGGTTTCGGGGGCAACAGCCATTCTTACTTTAGGGCTCGGATAATAGGTTTGCGGGAACTCAATTTCTTTTCCTTTTTCGTGCAAAGTATCGCCAATGTGTGTCTGCTTCAGTTTAACGGTAGCGGCAATATCGCCTGCGGCAACTTTATCAACTTCTTCGCGTTTTTTACCATTTACTATATAAAGCTGGTTGAATCTTTCTGAGTTATTTTTTTGTTCGTTTATCAAATCGTTACTTGCTTCGATAGTACCAGACATAACCCGGAAGAATGTCAGGTCTCCGAGATGTGCTTCAGAAACAAGTTTGAAAACATATATCGCTTTTGGACCATTTGGATGGCAAACCATTTCTTCGCCTGATACCATTTTTGGTGCGGGCATTTCCAAAGGTGAGGGAAATGAAGAAACTACGGTTTCTATAATTTTATCCACACCTATATTGCCTTTTGCTGAGGAGCAAAAAACAGGGTAGATCAGCTTATTGACCATAGCAGATTTTAGTCCGGCAGCAAGCTCTTCGTTGGTAAGTTCGCCAGCCTCGAAATATTTATTCATAAGCTCTTCGTCAGTTTCGGCAACGGATTCCATAAGCTCACTGCGGAAATTCTCGGCTTTCTCCATTTCGGAAGCAGGGATTTCCTTAATTTCCGGCTTGCCATTATCGGAGCCATACTCATATAGTTTCATGCTGATGGTATCGATTATAGAATTGAAGCCGGGACCAGTTTTCAATGGGAACTGCACAACAGTAGGAGTGTTACCAAATCTATCGCTTAGCTCTTGAATTCTGGCATCGAAATCTGCTTGATCAACATCTAAGCGGTTGATTACAAAAGCAATAGGTTTCTCATTTCTGTCAAGGTATTCGACAGCATTTTCGCTGCCTACTTCCAGCCCTGTCTGGGCATTGATCATTATTATTCCCGTATCAACAATCCTTGCCGCAGCGGCTACTTCCCCAATGTAATCGTCATACCCGGGAGTATCTATAATATTCACTTTAACATTGTTATGTTCAATGAAAAATGGAGTGGAAAAAACCGAACAACCGCGTTCGTGTTCTAATTCGTTGTAATCCGAGGCGGTGTTGTGGTCTTCCACTGTTCCGCGACGGTTGATAGCACCATTATTAAATAGTGCGGATTCGACAAAAGTGGTTTTGCCGGCGCCTGCATGTCCAAACAGAGCAACGTTTCTAATATCCTTAGGATCATAAACTTTCATATCTTCTCCAAAAGTTTACCTATTTATTAATAAAATTGTGATTTAATACAGATTGGCAATATATTGATTTCGTTTGGAATAATAAAAATATTTTTTTAGAATTTTTGTGGCTGGGCATGAATTTGTATATTTGAAGAAAAGATTTCATCATTTTTCCTATGTGTCGAAAATGAAAACTGATGATGTAATTTTATCAAAGTCATACGTCGTTAGAATTAGTGCTGAAGACAAAGAGAAAGCGGAAGAATATGCAACATTCTTTACAGGAGATATTCAGGATATATCCAACACCCTTGAAAGAAAAGAGCTATCTTTCACCATCGAAGATATTGATTGCAGATTAAGCGATGTTTATGAAATTGAAGAAGTAAATGAATACAATTGAAACAGAATATTATATGGCGACAGCAAAGATCTGCTGAATGTTATTGATTCAATAGGATGAATAGAAATTCCATTGGAATTGATATAAAGGAAAAATATATTAATATGATAGCGTATCAAATCAGGAATGAAGAATTTGTTCTATTCGAGCCAAAGGTATGATTATGGAAAAAGGTATGATTATGGAAAAAGTTGATACTGAAAGAATAAATGCTTTTATTGAGAAGAATATTTCGCAATATATATTAAGAATATAATTTTACTTATATAGTATTGGATATATTCAATCCACAGCACATTAGAAAAGGCATTCTTGATGCTATTTGATAGTATCTGATAGAAACAATATTTGGTAATTTTCTCGATGATCTTGCCATATTAATTTGACAGATACCTTATAAATCTAAATAAATATTATTTAAGGAATAACCATGCTCTCAATCAACACATATACACTAAAAAATGGACTTCGTGCTGTTATTGTCCCTAATGACAAAGCTCCACTGGTCGCTATAAATCTTGCTTATAAAGTTGGCTCGAAAAATGAGGAAGCTCACATGACTGGTATCGCTCATCTATTCGAGCATCTGATGTTCGAAGGATCAAAGCACGTGCCCAAAGGTGATTTCGACAAATACTGCTCTATGGCAGGCGGCACTAATAACGCTTATACTACATTTGATCTTACCTCCTATAATATGACATTACCCAAACACCAGCTTGAGCTTGGACTTTGGTTGGAAGCAGACAGAATGATGGAGTTTGCCGTAAATGATATATCGCTCTTGACACAGCAGAAAGTTGTTAGCGAGGAGATACTTCAAACCGTAGAGAATCAACCCTACGGCATCTGGCGTGAACTACTTTCGAAAACTGCTTTTTCTGAGGATTGCTCATATTCATGGGAAGTCTATGGCAACAGCAATCATGTATTAGGATGCACTATTGATTACCTACGAGGGTTCTTTGCTAAATACTATCAGCCGGACAATGCCTGCTTAGTACTTTGCGGCGATATAGATCCAGACACTACTTTTTCACTAATCGACAAGTATTTTTCTGAAATCCCGGTGCTGAACGGCAAAGCAGATCCAGCTGATTTTAAGAGCAATTGCATTATTGGTGGGAAGACAGCTGAGTTTTACGATAATATACCAGTTGCAGGTGTTTTCTACGGATACCACTGCCCCGGTTTCAAAGATGAAGATATATTCAAAGCTGATATTATTTCAAACATCTTTGGTAATGGCAGACGCTCCCGATTATACGATTACTTAATAGATGATATGGAGATATGTTCCCACGCAGGCTCTTATGTTGATGCTCGCGAGGATGCCTCGCTAATGATCTTTTATGCTCTTGCTTCCTCTCCTGAAGTATCAGCAGAAAAGATACAGCATAATATCAACAAAATAGTAAAGAAATTCCTCGATAAACCCATTCCAAAGGAAGAGTTCGAGAAATCCATCAATCAGCTTACAACACGCATTGCTTACGAATTTCAATATAACGCATCCCTATCGGATCTTATAGCTAATCAAACTTTATTTTGGAACGATCCAGAACGCGTATTCAGATTATTGGATATGTATAAGAATCTGAATATTTCCGAGATCAAACTATTCGCAGAAAAGATGTTTTCTGAAGATAACAGAGTAGTGATTAATGCTTTGCCGAAAACTAAAGCATGAAGATAGTTAGGTAATAGGATCTGAACAATATAACTTCATCGTAACTTATTGTAATTGAGCATAACAATAATGGCATGGACTTTGCTAATTTATTAGTAGAAATATTAGAGAATATTAATTTGATTATTAGAAACAATTTGATAACTTTATAATTAGAGTATTATGAAAATTAGATTAAATATATTGAAAAATAAATATCGGAGTAAGCTCATGCTATTGAGCACAGCTTCCACAGTCATCTTTTTGTTTTTCTTATTTTCATCATCACTCCACCCCAAGAACACAATGCTCACAGGGTCTGAGATGATCATAAATGGTGACTTCGAGAACGATACCGTAGGTATTCAAAGTGATTATCATTACTCTCCAAATAATCTCAAGCCCGAAGGCTATTGGTCAATTCTCAAGAATCCATGGGATGTGTTCTATCAGTTCTCCAACTGCTCTGATCACACAACGGGCGATGGGCACATGATGTGTTTAAACGGGCATTACGAACCCAACAAAGTAGTTTGGGAGCAGACTGTCATCAATATTCAGCCAAATACTACTTTCTTCCTCTCTATGTGGTTTGCTTCCGTTAATTCTCTTAGACCACCAAGCCTGAGTATTTATATTAACAATGAAGAACTAACAGGTAGCCCCTATCAGATGTCTGCAGATACTTGCCTATGGCAAAACTTTACCTGCGACTGGAATTCAGGAAACAGTACCTCGGCTACTATTAAGATCATCAATAATAATTTAGTCGAGATAGGTAATGATTTTGCTTTGGATGATATTTCTTTTATGCCATACTGCACTGTTAATGCAGATGCAGGAGATGACATTACAATTTGTTATGGCGAGCAGATCGTTACTGGCAAAGAAGCCACAGGAGGAGTGCCGCCTTATCAGTACGAGTGGGAGCAACATCCAGGTATAATAGCTACAAATCAATACTCTGCAACTATTCATAATAATGAAACTGCCAAATATTTTTTAAAAGTAACGGATGATATTGGCTGTATAGATTACGATACCATTACCGTAACAGTTGTTCCGGAAATTGACTTCAAGATAGAAACAAACGTAGATATCCCTGCCTGTCCTTGCGAAACAGTGATCCTGTCCGGACCAGAAGGATATAATTATTCGTGGTCAACCGGCGAAACAACGAAAGATATTACTGTAACTGAATCTGGCGAATACTCTTTAGAAGTAGAAACTATTGAGGGGTGCTCTGCTTCTGACAGGCTTTATGTAGAAATCAGTACTGCTGAATATTTTGTAGATCTGGATGATGCCAAAGCTAACTCTGGAGAAACAGTAGTTATACCTTTTGAAATTTTTTCCAGTAATACTAACCCCCGTTGTAATTTTGATGATTTCTTTATTCGGCTTAGATATAACAAATCATTACTACTGCCTCAGCTCTCTGACAGCTTTGTGCAATACACGGAAGATGACTATCAAATAATAGAATATAGCGGCAATATCAACAATTACGAAAATTCATTGAAATTCATTGCTACTCTTGGCAATAGCTCATGCACAGATATTGAGATCGAAGAATTCAACGTTGGTTGCCATGAAGTTAGATTGAACCTGAACAGTGGTAAGTTCTGTTCATCAAATATATGCTTGGACCCCACTCCACGACTTTTTGATGACACAGGGCAGTTTTTCCTATCTCAAAATAAACCGAACCCTGCATCAGGAATTACCTCTATTCAATTTGGAATAATAGAAAGAGGAAATACCCGAATATCACTAATGAACATGCTCGGCGAAGAAGTTGATTTGATCTCTGACAAATCTTTAGACGCAGGAATTTATAATATTGATTACAACGTAAGTGGGCTTACACCGGGTGTTTATTTTATTGTGTTAGACACACCCTCACAATTGCTTACGAGAAGTTTTGTAGTCGTATAATAGAATCTGATACAAAAGATATAACCAGTTTAATTCGTAATTGATCCAACAACGCCTAATCTCCTCTTAAAATAGGGGGACTTTTATCTTACTTCCCTGCTTTGTAAGAGGGGATCTTTATCTTATTTCGCCTCTTTGTAAGAGGAGATCGAGGGGTGTTTCCATTTTATAGCTATCGGTAGTTGGCGGTTTGTAGGGAACACGCATGCGTGTTCCCTACGGTTATGGGACTTCCCCTCATTCCCAAACTCCGATTTACCCCAGCTCTCATTCCCAAACTCCGATTTGGGAATGCACTGTTCAGAATAAGTTATACTCATTCTCTTGCAAACCA
>CAYQTZ010000151.1:4075-6805 GCA_964420565.1 uncultured Hyphomicrobiales bacterium | reverse complement strand
TTTATCTTACTCCCTCCCTTGCGTAGTAAGGGAGGGGCGGGGTGGGATCGTTTTTTATTGCAATTTTTCACAATATTTATACCCCATCACACAGTCTCTTATGCAATAGTTTCATTATATAAGTAGTTAATAAATAATTTATATATGTTCATAATTTTACTTTAAGGAAACTTTCTTCCAATTCTTTTAGTTCCCCCAAGATTTTTATATTAATGAATTGACGTTAGACTTTCTCTTGCCAGATATAGATTTTTCAGAAAATATTATATAGTAAAGAAAAAATCACTATTTTTGCTTATATTATTGATCGTTATAAAGTGTTTTTTGTAAGAAATAATAATTAATGTAATGGAAATAGTGATTTGATGACTATAAAAGAAATATCCAAGCCAATAGAGGATCATTTAAAGGAATTCAATAATTACTTCAAAGATACGATGAAATCCAACGTTGCTTTGCTGGATATCATCATAGCGTATATGACGAGAAAACGCGGCAAGCAGGTTAGACCTGCTATGGTGTTCCTTGCTGCCGAATTATGTGGTGGGGTTAACGATAGAAGCTATATCGGAGCTTCCATGGTTGAGCTTTTGCATACAGCAACGCTTGTTCACGACGACGTTGTGGATGATTCAGATAAACGTCGTGGATTAGCTACTATCAATGCTGAATGGAATAACAAGATCGCCGTTTTGATAGGTGATTTCCTGCTCGCGAAAGGTCTGCTCGCAGCTACAGCCAATAATGAATTTGGTTTCCTGCACGCCACATCTACAGCCGTGAAACGTATGAGCGAAGGTGAATTACTGCAAATACAAAAAAGCAATGAAATAGATCTCGAAGAAAGCACCTATTTCAGAATTATCAGCGACAAGACCGCCTCTCTGCTTTCTGCTGCCTGCAGGATTGGTGCTTTAAGCGCTACAGATGATCCCGCAAAACACGACGCCATGTATGAATATGGCGAAATGGTCGGCATTGCTTTTCAGATCAGAGATGATATATTTGATTATACTGGCGATACATCCAAGATTGGCAAGCCGATAGGTAATGATATGAAGGAAAAGAAAATAACTCTTCCACTATTGTACTCTTTTAGCAAAGTTAGCAAAGGTCAGGCAAAAAAAGTACTGAAGATGATAAAAGAAGATGAGCTAAGCAAAGATAATATTAAATATATCATTAATTTCGTCACCGTGAATGGTGGTTTGGATTATGCTAAAGAAAAAGCTAACCGATACTGTGATTCGGCAATTGATATACTTAATAAGTTTGAGCCATGTGCCGCAAGAGATTCACTTACTGCTTTTGCCAAATTTGTGGTGGACAGAGACCTTTAGTGAAATATTATGTTTTGGATAATTGTCTGATTAGATATTGCTTGCATTTAGACAGATGATCAAGATAGAATCGTTTTATTCAGCTTAGCTGTCAAAGTAAAAATTTTAACTGATTTTGATTCAATATTTTTTAGATAATACAATATTTGCGTATATTTTTCTTTTCTATAATACTAAGATTTATGTTTAACAAATAATTACTATTAGCTATGAGAGATAATATGGAACAGTATATGGATGAATCTGCCATTTCACAGGCACAGACAGATTTTTTATCCAAGGTTTATGCATGGATGGTAGGCGGATTATTGATTACGGGTGCTACGTCGTGGTATGTATATGAATCAAATATTTATCAGACAATTGCCTCTAATTCATTGCTCTTTTTTGGCTTGATCATAGCCGAGTTTGCTTTAGTTTTTGGCTTGAGTGGTATGATACAGCGGCTATCATCTGCTGCGGCAGCCGGGCTATTCTTGCTTTTTTCATTTATTAACGGGTTGACTTTTTCCGTCATTTTCGCGGCATATACAGTAGCATCCATTCAACAGGTGTTTTTTATAGCAGCAGGAATGTTCGGGGCGCTCAGCTTTTACGGCATTACTACCAAGAAAGATTTGTCAGGTATAGGAAAATTTATGTTCATGGGGTTAATTGGTATTATTATTGCCTCTATAGTTAACTTTATATTTATGAGTTAAGCTTTGCATTTTGCTATATCAGTGATTGGTGTACTTGTTTTTGCCGGGCTGACTGTTTATGATACACAGAAACTAAAGGAAATGTATATGGTACAGCAGGAAGGCGGAGAGTTAGCAAGCAAACTGTCCATACTCGGAGCGCTTACCTTATACTTAGATTTCATAAACCTATTTTTATTTTTGCTAAGACTATTTGGTAATCGCAGATAATATTTATGAGTGATTTAAGCCCACTATTTGCATTAGAAGCAGAGCAATTAATGCTCGATGGCAGTATTGACGAAGCCATAGAGCTTTGCAATGCAGGATTAGAGGAATACCCTGACTATCCTGCAGCTTATGCTGTATTAGCACAAGCTTTTATAGAATCAGATAATGCTGACTCTGCAAAAGATGCCATACAAAGAGGGTTAGGCAAATTTCCTGAGAATCCTAACTTACTACGCATCAATGATGAATTACAGTCAAGTGTTCAAAATTCTACACTTTACAGAAAACCTGAAAAAATAGATCTGGCTAACATAGACGATTCTCTTGATGATATTGACGAAGAAGAGTTATTAGATGAATCGTCCGAAGTAGCAGCTGAAGCCGAGCAAATGAGTGATGATGATATAGACTCTCTGTTCCAGGTCGATGACGAAGAAGAGTTATTAGATGAATCGTCCGAAGTAGCAGCTGAAGCCGAG
>CAYQTZ010000151.1:0-3975 GCA_964420565.1 uncultured Hyphomicrobiales bacterium | reverse complement strand
TAGATGAATCGTCCGAAGCAGGAGCGGAAGCCGAGCAAATGAGTGATGATGATATAGACTCTCTGTTCCAGGGCGATGACGAAGAAGAGTTATTAGATGAATCGTCCGAAGTAGCAGCTGAAGCCGAGCAAATGAGTGATGATGATATAGACTCTCTGTTCCAGGTCGATGACGAAGAAGAGTTATTAGATGAATCGTCCGAAGCAGGAGCGGAAGCCGAGCAAATGAGTGATGATGATATTGATATCACCAATCCAGAAGAAGCTGATGATATTAAAAAAGACTCAGAAATAGAAGCAGATAAATTCAATATTCATGCCGAGGAGAATACTGTAAAGAAAGAGGAATTGGTTTCCGAAAATCTTGGTATAATCCCAGGTCTATTCGCTAATCCACTATCAGTAAGAAGTGAAACTAACTTAAGAAATGATAAAGTCGAATCCCTGCCGGAGCTTCCACCATTCGGATTTGAGAATAATGAAAGTAACGAAAAAGAAAAAAACATGCTTCGCGAACTGGCGAAAAAACTCAAAGAAAACAGTGTGGATGTGCAGGATAACAGATTTGATGATGGCGACTATAATACAGATAATGAAAGCGATAGCAGTTTCGTTGCCTCTGAAACCATGGCTAATATTTATACTCTGCAGGGTTTATACTCAAAAGCTTTAGAAATATTCTATATTCTAAGAGACAAAGAAACAGACAGCGAGAAAAAAGATCACTATACAAGCAAGATAGAATCTTTGAAGAAAGAATTATAATAATCCAAAAAATCACAGATCGTTTATCTTACTTATATGTATAAGAAAGATAATTATTATTAGTTTTCTTTAATTTTTTCATAGTTATTGTGGAAAGCTCTGACTTTTTTTACTATGCTTTTTATGAATTATTAGTTATTTTGATAATATCAATAATGATAAAAATTTAATTTTGATACATGATATTGGAGTGATTTTACATGAAACCTGAAACTTATAAGCTCAGAACATGCCTGATCTCTGTTTCTGATAAAACTGGTATAGCTGGTTTTGCCCAAGGATTGCAGGATATGGGAATAGAAATATATTCCACCGGAGGCACTGCAAGACTACTTGAAAACGAAGGGATTAAAGTAAAAAGAGTAAGCGAACTTACACAATTCCCGGAAATACTTGACGGCAGAGTAAAGACTTTACATCCAGCTGTTCATGCTGGTTTGCTTGCCCGGCTTGATAGCGATAAGCACATAGAACAGATGAAAGAGCATGATCTTAAATCGATTGATCTATTAGTAGTTAATCTTTATCCTTTCGAGGAAACATTGAAAAAAGGCAGCAGCCACGAAGAATTAATTGAGAATATTGATATTGGCGGACCCGGTATGCTTCGTGCCGCTGCTAAGAATTATAAGTGGACCGCGCCTATTACAAACCCGGCAGATTATGATATTATTCTGAAAAAACTTAAAGAAAATGGCGGCACACTTGATACAGCAACCCGCGAAAAGCTTGCTTATCAGGTATTTACCCATACAGCATATTACGATTCGTTGATTTCAAATTATCTGCAGAAATATACCAAAGAGTATTCTCCGGATATTATTGTTATGGCAGCAAAGAAAGAACTCGAGCTTCGCTATGGGGAGAATCCTCACCAGCCGGCGGGACTTTTTGGAAATTTCGGAGATATTTTCCAAAAACTGCACGGCAAGGAGCTTTCATACAACAATATTATGGATATTGATGCCGCTGCTGAACTGATAGTAGAATTTGACAAAACTGCCTGCTGTATCATCAAGCATACAAATCCTTGCGGAGCCGCTACGGCAGAGAATTTAGTGGATGCCTTCGACAAAGCATTCGCTACTGATAATGTATCACCTTTTGGTGGTATTATAGTAGTGAATTGTACTGTAAAGAAAGAATTTGCCGAGAGAGTGCATGATATATTTACAGAAGTGATCATCGCTCCCGAGTTCACAGATGAGGCATTAGAAATACTTATGAAGAAAAAAGCCCGCCGTCTGATAGTTATGGATTTCGATAAATTCAATAAAGCCGCTAAACAAACCATCAAATCTGTTGCAGGCGGCTATCTGATGCAGATGGCAGATACAAAACTCTATGAAAAAGAAAACCTTAAGATAGTTTCAAAGCGCACACCTACAGATGAAGAAATGGAAGCAATGCTCTTTGGCTGGCGAATAGTAAAGCACGTAAAATCCAACGCTGTGATATATACTGCTTCCGACAGAACACTTGCGATAGGCGCCGGGCAAATGTCCCGCGTGGATTCATCCCGTATCGCTGTAGATAAGGCAAAGCAGATGAATATAGACTTGCAGGGTTCTGCGGTTTCGTCTGACGCATTTTTCCCTTTTGCCGATGGAGTGGAAGCAGCAGTGGAAGCGGGAGCTACCTGCGTAATTCAGCCCGGCGGCTCTGTGCGGGATGATGAAGTGATCAAAGCAGCAGATGATAATAATATAGCTATGATAATGACGGGAATGAGACACTTTAGACATTAATTAAAAAGAAAGAACAATTATGGCATTTACATTTTTCTTCAGGGACAGCCACACTCTCGAACAAGTGGCAAAATACTTTTTACCACATGTGCAGGGATATAGAAAAATAAAGATATGGGACGCAGGATGCGCCATGGGACCAGAACCTTATACTTTTTTGATAATCCTAGCCGAGCGAATGGGTTATTTTACTTTCAAAAACGTATATATGGATGCTACAGATATTGATGAAACGGGGCATTTTGGTGAAATTGTTACTGCGGGAGTTTATCCCGAAGCTGACCTGAAAAGAATACCTGAAGATATTTTCAAGAAATATTTCTCAGAATATTCCGAAAAGCCAGGGTATTGCATTATTGATCAGAACGTAAGGAATAGAATAAAATTTACTACGCATGATCTGCTCTCACTTAAACCAGTTGGCGAGAATTATAATCTGATCATCTGCAAAAACGTATTACTTCATTTCCAATATGAAGAAAGGATTAAAGTAATAGAAATGTACCACAGCGTGCTCGAGAAAGGTGGCATGTTCACAACTGAACAGACACAGCAGATGCCTAAAGAATGCTCTCATTTGTTTAAGAAACTTGCAAGCGATGCTAACGTCTATCAAAAAATCTGATGTAATGAAATGCGTGTTACGTTATTAAAAAAGAACCCTACAGTTTATTCATGCAACGTTTATTATGTACGCGGCAACTGGAATGCGATTGATGATGTTAACACATTGATTGATACTGGTACAAATGATTTTGTTCTTTATGAAATATTGGAAATGATGTCCACTGGCGTAGGTAAGAAAAAAATTGAGCAGATAATCCTGACTCATGAACATTTCGATCATGCCGGCGGTCTGAAATTTATATTAGAAAAATTCAAACCAGAAGTCATCGCTTTCAGTAAGGTTCCGGGAACGACTCGCAAAGCTTACGATAATATGCATATAAAAGTCGGAGACCGATTCTGCAAAATAATACACTCACCAGGGCATTCGCATGATTCTATTTGTATATATTGCGAAAAGGACAAAATCTTATTCTCCGGAGATACAGCTTTGAATATAAAAACTCCCGGAGGCAGCTATTCCAAAGAATATGTAGAAGCATTGCAGCGATTAGCCGATCTGAAAGTAGAAAGTATTTATTCTGGGCATGATGACCCTATCCTTACTAATGGCTGGAAAATAATTGAAAATACTTTATATAACGTTATGCGCAGCAAGATAATAGAGTAAAGAAGATAATATACTACATGACGAGTGCAAAAGTTTAAAAACTGATCCCTCCCCGGCCCTCCCTTACCAGCAAGGGAGGGAGTAAGCAATTGATATGTAAGCATATAAAGACCATTGCAAAAGTTCATAAACTGATCCCTCCCCGGCCCTCCCTTATAAATAAGGGAGGGGGTAAACCTATGCCATAGATATACTTGGGGCTTTCCCCCTTAATTTTAAGGGGGAA
>CAYQTZ010000150.1:0-6822 GCA_964420565.1 uncultured Hyphomicrobiales bacterium | reverse complement strand
TAATGCCTGTGGTGTCAATTATTACTTTAGCGATTTTATATGGCATATTCCAGATATTATTAGAAACAACTACAAATATACTCGAACAGCAGGATTATTTGATAAGCAGATTAGAAATGAGAGCAAATGAAACATTGAAGTGGGTCAATTCAATTACAGGGTTGCATTTCACGACAGGAAACTTTTTCGAGAGTTTGACAGATATGCTCGACAAAGAGTTTATATCAAGTGCTGCCAGCCAGATAGCAAGCGGCGTAAGCTCATTTACAGGTTCCTTCATCTGGTTCTCCTTATACTATGTTTTTCTGCTTGCCGGTCTTTCCAATCATGAAAGATATATTCAATACGTAGCTGCTGATGTTAGCAAAAATGGCAATCTCGCCAAGAATTTGCAGAGAATCAAAAAATCAATAATATCATATATGATAGTAAAAACCGGCGTGAGTATCACCACAGGAGTTTTTGTAACAGTTACCTGCTTGGCTTTTGATATAAAATTTGCATTCTTTTGGGGGCTGCTTACTTTTATACTTAACTATATCCCTTCTATTGGCTCTATTTTAGCTATTATACCGCCAACACTTATGGCTGTTATACAATTTGATTCAGTTAAAGTTGTGCTTATTATACTGGTCATTCTCGGCAGCATTCAGTTCATACTTGGAAATATCGTAGAACCAAAGATACAGGGTGGCACTCTAAGGATAAATACTTTAACTGTGTTATTCGGTTTGGTCTTCTGGGGGTATATCTGGGGCATAACGGGGATGATGCTTTCTGTGCCTTTGCTTGTTATATTAAGAATCATCTTCGAATATTTCCCCTCGCTGAATGTAATAGCAAGGATCATGGGATCACCACCTAAAGAGGGTAAAGAAGAAAGCGGTATATTGGCTTTTAATAATAACACTAATGAAAAAGACCTTAAGGAAGAAAACGATAAAGAATAG
This sequence comes from uncultured Hyphomicrobiales bacterium, assembly GCA_964420565.1. Taxonomy (GTDB): domain Bacteria; phylum Bacteroidota; class Ignavibacteria; order Kapaibacteriales; family UBA2268; genus CAYQTZ01. The sequence goes on along the minus strand of CAYQTZ010000150.1, from coordinate 5,872 downwards.
ACTATTGCCTGAATACATACATAAAACAACCATCATTCGTAAGGTCTATGATCTTGCGGGACAGCTCTGCAGAAGTCATAAAGCAACCTTCGCTCCAAATACTAATGCCAAGTGGATGGAAAGTGATATATCGCTTATAGCTCTTATCGTTTATTCCTTTCTCTAATCCATGAAGCCGCATACTGTAGCCAAATTTTCCTGTATAAGTCTTCCCTGTTACAAATGCTCCATAAGGCGATTTATTCGTTCCCTCTGTATTAGAAAAATCTGTAGCATAGAAAAATCCGGAATTCCATGCGTGAGATACATGGCAATGAACAAGTACAGAATCATCATCCATATCATATACCCAAAGCCGCTTCTGAAAAATATGACGTGAATAATCAATGAGTATGCAGTACCTATGATTTGAAATATGTATAGAAAATTCTTCTTTTTTTTCGATCATCATTTCTACAGCTTTCGGATGTGGTTTTTCTGCCGAAAGATAAGAAAAAGTAAGGAATGCTATTAAAAAATGAATAAACATTGTACATAAACTACATTTTTTTAACAATAAAATACTAATAACAACATCAATAAGTTAAGTAATTTATGTGTAATATTCATTAACTAAATACAAAATGAAAAAAAATATCCAGTTGATCACAGTCATTCTTTCTCTTGCTTTTATGCAATTACCAGCATTCTCTCAGTCAACTATTGAGGACCAGAAAAGATTGATGTATCTAACCACGCCAAACGAGAATCACGAACTGCTCAGTAAATTAGAAGGGAAATGGAAGCAAAACTATCAGTACACCCGAGAAAATGTGCAGGAATATGGCAAGGGGTATTCGGAGAACACAATGTTCTTTAATGGAAGATTTCTTGAAATTGTAAATCATATAGATTACTTTAAAACACTGACCACCACAATGCAGATCATAGGTTTTGATAATTATGAACAGAAATATACAATTTATTCTATAGATGAAGTGGGCACTGATTCTAAATTTGCTTATGGCTTTTATGATGAAGAAAAAAATCAATTAGTATTCGAGAATGAAGAATCGGCTTTAACACCGGGCAAAACACCTTTCAGGATTGTTATTACATTCGATCGTGAAAACAAATTCACTTACGAAATGTATTTGAAAGATGATGGCATATTTAAAAGGGTGATTAGGATACATAATATAAAACAGTAGCAAAGCAAGATAATATTTCCCATATATTCTGATAAAGCTCTAATTTTGATCGGAGCTAATCAATTAATTATCATAATCTTAGCATCTGATAAAATTAATTTTCATCATCAATTAACAATATTTATGATGAGATTACGACTAAGTTCATAATTCTTTATTGTATGAAACAAATAGTGTTTAATGAAAAAACTAAAGCAATTCATGTCGGGAATTATCCCCCGATTTCTAAACTTTATCGAAATAGCCGGTAACCTGCTCCCACATCCGGCTACCTTATTTGCTTCCTTAGCTTTGATAGTGATCATTATGTCATGGATTGCCTCAGGTATGGCTTTTGAGGTGGCTCATCCCACAACAAATGAGATAATAAAACCAATGAATCTACTGAGCAAGGAAGGTATCGGAAAAATCCTTACTCATTTAGTAACAAATTTCACAAGTTTTGCGCCGCTTGGAACTGTGTTAGTTGCAATGTTGGGTATAGGAGTTGCTGAGGGCAGTGGCTTGATCGGTGCAGCTTTGCGATTGCTGGTCTTATCAGCACCAAAAAAACTAATGACTTTCGTTATAGTACTCGCAGGAATATTGTCAAATACTGCAAGCGAAGTTGGTTACGTATTATTAGTACCTTTATCAGGTATAATATTTCTGGCACTTGGCAGGCATCCACTCGCAGGTCTTGCGGCAGCTTTTGCAGGAGTATCAGGTGGATATAGCGCAAACTTGCTATTAGGTACTATAGACCCACTGCTGGCAGGTCTTTCGCAAGAAGCCGCACATATTATCGATCCTGCATATTTAGTCAACCCCGCTGCAAATTACTATTTCATGCTCGCATCTGTTCCAGTTATTGCAATAGCAGGCACTTGGGTTACAGAAAAGATAGTCATACCCCGACTTGGAAAATACGAAGGCACAGAAAAGCCTGAAACAATAGAAAAACTTACGAAAATTGAAATACGAGGATTATGGTGGTCTTTAATATCTGCTGTGTTTATTATTATTTTGCTTTTAATAGGTATAGTACCCGATAATGGGATATTACGGAGTGCTGACGGCGGAATATTACACTCACCCTTTATGGAGGGCATAGTAGCTATTATCTTCCTGACAGGAGCCATAATGGGCATTGCTTACGGCTTGGGGGCAAAAACTCTTCGGAATGATTCAGATGTAATGAAGGGTATGGGCAAATCCATGGAAATGCTCGGTAGTTACATCGTACTTGTATTCTTTGCTTCCCAATTTGTCGCATTTTTTAACTGGACGAATCTCGGCAAGATATTAGCCGTGGAGGGAGCTATGCTTCTTCAGTCTTCCGGCTTGGGACCAATACCATTGATGATAAGCTTCGTGCTTCTTACATTTTTATTAAATCTCTTGATGGGAAGTGCATCAGCCAAGTGGGCATTGATGGCTCCTGTTTTTATTCCTATGTTCATGCTTATTGGTTATACTCCAGAATTCGTGCAGGCTACGTACCGTATAGGCGATAGTGCCTCGAATATCATATCCCCTATGATGTCTTATTTTGCTTTGATAGTTGTCTTTTTCCAGAAATACGATAAGAAAGCAGGCATAGGCACTCTTGTTGCTACTATGCTTCCATATACAACTATATTCCTGATAGTATGGACTATAATGCTTATACTCTGGATACTTCTTGGTATCCCTGTGGGCCCGGAAGCACCTATGATGATAATTGATAAATAGTAAACTGACAAGAACAACAGAATGCCACTATCCTTTGTAAATGAAGAGATAATAATGAATTAGAGATTGCGAAATGGCTTTCTTAATATCAGACATTTACACCCAATACCCAAAGAAACAGCGTGATGGGGATAACTCAGGTGCCCAAACCCTGGTCATTATTCCACTATAAAATTACTATCTGATACTATACATCTACCCCATGTTTTATGACTTTGCCTTCTATCATGAAGACTATATCTTCAGCTATGTTTGTGGTAAGGTCGGCTATACGTTCTAAGTCGCGCGCCACCGACATTATATTCGTTGAATAACGAACAATTGTAGAATCCTTTATCATTAATTCTGTATTTTCCTGAACTATAGTATCTCTGAAATGGTTTACCTGAGAATCTATTTCGCAGACTTCCCAGGCTATATGTATGTTATTGTTGATAAATGCCCCTATGCTCATCTTAAGCATATTTTTAACTATAGAAGACATTTTGCTAATATCGTCACAATCTCTGAAAGTAGGCATATCTATTAATTCTTTAGCAGCTCGCGAAATATTTACACAATGGTCTGCCATTCTTTCCAGATCATTGTTCATTTTCATTATCATCAGAACAGTCCTAAGCGCAAGAGCTTTCGGAGAATATTTCGCCAGAATTATTATACAATCCTCGTCTATCATTATCTCTTTTTTATTGGCGTAATCTTCATCTTTTAAAATGACTTCGTCTAATAGAAGACTATTCCGATAAATTATACCGTCTATGGATTTAGTTATCATAGCCTCTACGAGTGAAGCATACTTAACTATTTCGCCTTTCATCTGGTTTAATTCAATATCCATGATTTCATCTTTTTATGATTTTATAATATTTGGGGCTTTGGGTAAAGAAACAGTAAACGTAGTTCCTACGCCAGGCTGGCTATCCACGAATATTTCGCCATTATGCAAATTGACAATATGCTTAACTATCGACAGCCCCAATCCTGTGCCGCCAAGCTTTCTGGATCTTGATTTATCTACGGTATAAAACCGCTCAAATATCCTATCAAGCTGATCCCGTGGTATCCCAATGCCTGTATCTTCAATTATTATGTCAACAGTCTCATCCTTATCTAAAATATCAATTTTTATTGTTCCATTTTCGGTATATTTAATTGCGTTATCAATAATATTAATAAAGACTTGCTCGAGTTTAAAAGAGTCTGCTTTGATAATGGGAGAATTCATTTTTATATTCAACTCGATTTTTAGATTATTTTCTTCAATTTTTTGAGTATATATAGTCAGTATATTTTCAATCAATTTTTTTAGTTTAACTTTTTTTGTAATGATCATAGAAGCAGTATCTTCCAGCCTGGAAAGCAACAAAAGATCCTGTACTATATAGATCAATCTGTCTGTATGTCTGTTGATTATTTTCAAATACTTTTTATTTGTGCCACTGACGGAATCCATTAATGTCTCGATAAAACCTTTGATGGCAGTAAGCGGGGTCCTGAGCTCATGGGAAACATTCATTACAAAATCTTTTTTTATCGTTTCGAGTTGCTTTACTTTTGTAATATCATACATAATAATCACTATCTCTTCCTGTACTTCGAGATAATTAGCACTGCATAAATATATCCGTTTATCCATTTCTACCTGACGTATTAAATTAGTCTTTTCTTTTTGAATACTTTTGACGAACTCCCCGAAGTGCGGGTCTCGCAGCACCTCCCAATAAAATTTACCTTCGTTGTCATCATTCATTACAATATGTGCAAAGCCGGCATTATTAAGCAATATCCTTCCTTCGAGATTAAGCACGAGAAAGCCATCCTTGATTGAACGTATTATGCCATCCAGAACTTCTTTTTGTAAGGATATTTGCTCGAAAAGGGATTTGATTTGCTCTGTCATATAATTAAAACTATCGGCAAGATTTTTCAGCTCGTCTTTATTTTTTAGAAAAACTTTTGTATCGAAATCTCCTTCGGCAACCCTTCGGGAAGCATTGGCAAGCTGTTTTATTGGATTTGTCAAAGAGCGGCTGAAAAACCATATTACAAACAAAGAAATAATAATTACTATTAAAGTAATGTTGAGTATTCTATCCATCAGGTCGTCAAGTATCGAATTAATATCTTTAATAAAAAAACTAACGCGAGAATATCCGAGCATTTTATCGCCTGAACTAAGTTTAATAGCGCAATAGAGCATGCTTTCCTGCACCGTAGTGCTGTATCTTAATGAATTGCCTTTGTTGTTGGCTCTGGCGGCTATTATCTCTGGTCTGTCCTTATGATTCTCCATGGTTTGAGGATCTTTTTCAGAGTCAGCCAGCACTTCGCCACCTGAAGATATAATAGTAATTCTTGTATTTGTTTTTTTGCCTAATATTATTACCAGGGAATCTAAAGCTTTGTATTCTTTATTGTGAAGTAAAGGAAAAATTGCTGGCTCCAAAGTATAATTCAAATTATAGAGATCATTTTCCATAGACTTCAGGTAATGCTCTCTAAGTGATTGAAAAGTAAAAAGCAATATGGAGCCCGTCAGGAGGAATATCGCTATTAAATACCCTCCAAATATCTTGGAAAACAGATATTTCATCTTACACTATTCTTCTAATTTGTACCCAATACCACGAATATTCTTTATATATCTTCCGGATTTACCAAGCTTTTCCCTCAGATTCTTAATGTGGACGTCAACTGTTCTGTCTAACACGCCTTTTTCGTGTACACCAAGATAGTCAAGTATCTGACCTCGAGCATAAACCCAGCCCTTCCTTTCAGATAATAACTTCAATATACGAAATTCTGTTGAAGTAAGCTCAATTTTATTGCCTTCGGCGTAAGTTTCATATTTCTGGAGATCGATTTCCAGATCTTCACCAATTTTGATCTTTTTGGTATTGATCGTTTTTCCTTCTCTTCTTAATACTGCTTTAACTCTGGCTACAAGCTCTCGCGGAGAAAATGGCTTA
>CAYQTZ010000149.1:0-6825 GCA_964420565.1 uncultured Hyphomicrobiales bacterium | reverse complement strand
ATAAGGAACTTTAATGCAAGGGATATCAGCCCAGGCAAAATACACAAGGACACACAAAAGAATAAGGAACTCAACAACTCGCCACACAATAAGCATTTAGCTGGTGCTTACAATTTAAGAATAGAATTCGAAGTAATATTCAACAGATATGTTGAAATGCTTTGGCAGTCAAACGAAGATATTTATCTGATAATACGCCGCTCTAAAACTACAGAAATAGCAAGAGAGCAAATGTACGATTACCTATTCTCTATCGAAAGAGAAATCTTCAATGTAGATAACGAACTTCATATTCTGGAAAAATCTATTCAACGCGACGCTATAAACGTTTTTAAAAGTATTTTAGGCCCTACTAACGAAAAAACTTTGGGGTATTCTGATATTGATACTCTGTGGAAGCTGGCTCACAACCACGAAGACATTATGATACACACACTTTCCATTGGTTTCCTGATGGAATTCATCAAACTTTTCGCAGCGGTGTCTGGTAGATCTTATATTTATTCATTAGATGACAACGATAAACTCAGCGAGCCAGAATTTCTTAGTTTGAACGGAAGAGAAGCCGCTTTAGCCAGAACAGCAGTTCTTGATGACCTTGGCTCCGCAGCTATTAAATACTTTCACAAATTCCCTTCCGGGCTTGACGAAGAAATTATCAAAAAAAGACAAGAAAATAAAAAACGCATTCTTGAATACTTTAACGCTAAAGAAGAAGATTGGAATAATTATAAATGGCATTTACGCAATGTGATCCGCACGGCAGAACCACTTTTAGCTCTTCTCGATATGAGCGAAAAGCAAAGAGAAGCTATTAAAAAAGCTGTGGCTAACAATTTGCCTTTCGGCGTAACTCCTTACTACCTTAGCTTGATGGACAAAGAAAATAAAAGTCCTTATGACCATGCTATTCGCCAGATGGTCTTCCCTTCAGAGTATTATGTAGATAAGATGTCAGAGTATCGCGCTATGCGAGAATATAAATTTGATTTTATGGGCGAGCACGATACATCGCCGATAGATCTCGTTACCCGCAGATATCCGCATATTGCTATCTTCAAGCCATTCAATACATGCGCCCAGATATGTGTCTATTGCCAGAGGAATTGGGAAATTGATCAGGTTTTAGATCCGAAAGCACTTGCTTCTACAGAAAAAATAGACAAAGCTCTTGCATGGTTCGACGAGCATAAAAATATCGGCGAAGTGTTAGTTACAGGCGGCGACCCCTTAGTAATGAAAGACCACCGTTTAGAATATATTTTAAAAGAACTTGCTAAAAAAGATCATATTTACAGAATACGTCTCGGCACAAGAACCCCTGTGGTAATGCCTATGAGATGGACAGATAGTTTAATGAAAATATTAAGCGAGATACACAATCCGCCCAAATTAGAAGTCTCTGTGGTAACGCACTTCATACACTCTTACGAGATAACTCCTGAAGCTCTGAAAGCAATTCAAAAAATACGCAAAGTGGGCATTAGCTGTTATAATCAGGAAGTGTTCACTATTAATAATTCCAGACGATTTGAATCAGTCAAGCTAAGAAGAGACCTAAAATCTATTGGCGTTGATCCATATTATACTTTCAATATGAAAGGCAAAGACGAGACCAAGCAGATGATGGTACCGATAGCACGCATTTTGCAGGAAAGAAAAGAAGAAGCACGATTATTGCCGGGCTTAGACAGAACTGATGAACCCGTCTTCAACGTTCCGCGGCTTGGGAAAAATCATTTGAGAGCTATGCAGGACCACAAAATAATTGGCATCAAACCCAGCGGCTCTCGTGTTTATGAATTTCATCCATGGGAGAAAAATATTGACGCTCTGCCGCCATATAATTATACAGATGTACCAATATACAATTATCTGGAGGAGCTTGCTAAACGCGGCGAGAATCCTATGGATTACAGAACAATATGGTATTATTATTAATTCAAAAGACAAGATGGATTCCACTTATTATGCGGAGTCCATCTTATCATAAAATAAGGTATTATTGAAACTCCCTGAATATTTCATCTAATCCTTCAAAATTGCTAAAGAGAAAACCTAAGAACAAAACATACAAAATAATTGCTAAAAGCGAGATCACAATAGTAATTATAACCAGCACTTTCATTATAAAGTAAAATCTCTTCTGCCTTTCTATTGCCTGCTGTAAAGCCATCTCGTCATAGTTTGTCGAATAAAAACCGAAAGAGTCTCCGCTTTCTTTTAATCGAATGCCAGCAAAAATAAAGGGTACTCCCACCAATGCCCCAAAAATTGTCAGGCAATTCAGTATGCCGTAAATAATAGATATTATACCAAGAAATTTCATATCCTTGCTCATAGTATAGACCATATCGCCAAATTGGTCTTTTGACATCAGATAAGGATTACTCATACCTGCTGGCGGCTTTGGGGGTTGAGTTTCAGGGTTTTCAGTGCTTTGATTTTCGTTATTTTCAATACTCATTTCATTACCTCTCATCAATTATTGATAATATTTATTTCAACTTTTGTTTTGTTAGTAGCATTATTAATTACAATAGTTCTTTTAATTTTCTCATCTTTGATACCATTCCTTTTTAAATGATCAATAATTGCCAAGACTTTTAATGAATTATTTGAATCATTTTTATGATCTATTGGCTTAATAATTACAATTTCAATAATTGCGTTCTCATTGCTTTTTGTAATATGCAAAAGATCATTCAAATAATCAACTGTAGATTTATTGAGTTGATAATCATTAACAGGCTGAGACTCTGCAAAATCCTGTTTTGTATTATCAATCTTTGTTTCATTACGTTTTATTAATTCTAACTTCTCAATACTTATTAATTCAGCACTCTTTGCTCTTCCTTTTGTTATGAATATTCCCTGCTCGCTCTGATACTCCAATGTATCATAGCTTATTATATCAGATCCTATTGATACAATAAACCCCAATCTTATACTATTATTCGTAGCAATGGCTCCAAAAGTTTCAAAATATCTGGGTATATGAGAATAATTCAGCAAAGGAGAGACTTTTATTCTGTTATTATTGCCAAAAAGTGCTGTCATGAGTTCATATTGCAGACCAACCGAAAAGCCAAGTATATTATTGTGGGAAGTATATTCAATACTCTCCTCTATAGTAATATCTGATGTGTTGTTAAAATGCGTTTTGTAAGTTGTAGCCGAACCTATTAGATCCCCATAACGAAGTCCAACTGACATACTGATCTCTAATTCTGGAATTGAAAATCTGAGTAGTGGCTCAAATTGCAAATAATAGGAATTATTGAGTTATGCATATTATTAATTTTATATACAGGATCAAGAGAGTATTCTGATGAATGATATGACAACGGCGAAACTCTCAACCCAGCCGCAACGTAATCATTTAACTTATATTCTGCGGAAATACTAAGCTCTAAACCATAGCCATAGCTGGCATCAAACTCCCTTAGAGGATTGTCTATGCTATAAATTTCATTGGGATAGAGAGGTAGCATAATGCCATTAGAGTTTTTTTCGCCGGAATATGCAAGCCCCGCAGCAAAGCTAAAATTCTTTTCTTGCTTAGTAATTACTAAAGTATCTTTACTCTCTAATATTTTAAAATCATATAATTCCTGAGCAGTTGAATGAACGGCAGAAATCATGAAAAGCAATATGAATACTGCACAACGCATCTTAATTCACCAAATGCAGTGGTATTACAATTTTATTGATATATTTACTGGATTCTTTTACTGGATATGCTATTATTATCAACTCAAAAAAGCCAGTACCATGCAACTGTTCGTTCTCTATTAAAATATTATAACTGCCTGCGGCTATATATTCTTCATTCATTATCTTCAGTATTTCTCTGCCCTTAATATCGTAAACATTTGCATTCATTATCACATCATCTTCGATAATATACTCTATTGTAGTCTTATCGCTAAATGGATTAGGGTTGGGTTGAGCATAGCTGATAATAGAACGCGGGTAAAAGATATAAGCTGTATCAATATTATGAATAAACCCATCATAATCTGTATAAGCAAGTATATAGATATATTCCATACCTTCCCGACTAAGCGTATCGAAAATCACAGGATATTTCTTCCCGTGATAATTCTCTGATCCGGCTAATGAAGGATTTGTCTGGTAATCTGCAATTAATCTAAATTCTGTTTCATTGAAACCAGACGAGTTATTATCGGGATGTGCTCTTCTGATCGAAAATCCTTTGTTATAAGCTTCCGACTCTGTTTCCCAACTGATTTTAGCAATGCTATTGCCAATATATTCTGCCTGAAAATATTTCATAACAAATGTAGGAGGTGGAGTTTTTTCTACTTTATAATGGCAGATGGTTTGTTGCTTTCTGTCGCTCATCTCTATGATATCATTAATCTTAAACCATGTAATATCGTCTAATGCTATACTATCTTGATGAGCTTTATAGGCGCATGACTGGCAGGCATTCAGTGGCATTTTCCACTCAATAGAATCTGCGAAAATGATATCACTCTTAGATTTTATTGCGTATTTACCCAGCGAGATAGTGCTATCAAACGGGACATATACACAATCTCCATAATTATCTGGCCCCATTATATTGATAATGAAACTATTATCTGTTACTGCAAAAAGTTGAGTATAAGCATCTTCAGAAAGATTGATTAGAGCCGCTTCATCTTCTATCTGAAAAAACTCAAAGTTTTCATTAGTAGAAATATCAATATTCAAAGGTAATTCAAACTGGAAAGAGCCATTTGCCCACCAATTCCATTTATGTGAATGATTTTTCAGATGCAAGGAGAATTCTAAAGTATGCGGATCAGTGATGATCGGATCTTTTAAAATAACATAAGCCAGAGTATCCATCTCTGATCTGAGTGGAGCAAAAAGAGCCCCCATTAAAACGCAGCATAACAGACAATATTTCATTTCACTATGGCGCTAACTCTGCCAAGATTATTCCAAACATAATTATAATCATTAGTATTTATCAAACCAAGATAATTAACATTTAAAATATGTGACCTTACTGATAGATTATTCTGTATCAACTTCAAGTCCTGACTATCAATAATATTATTAGCATCTAAATCTCCTGCGATCATAGCCCAAGTAATATTACCATCAGAAATTGCAACCGGCTTCAGAGAATTATCCCTTCCGAGCACTCTGTCCGGCTTGGTTAAGTCTAATGATTTTACTTCATCAAATTGAATGAATAATAAAGTATCTTCTGTTCTGATATCTAAATGATTATGATGCAAAACTGATAAATAATACTCGCCGGGCTTCAATTTTTCATAAGGTAATTTTATCGGATAATTACCTTCCATATCATAGACTAAGCCATCGGGGTCCACTAATGCCGGTATATATAAACTAATAGTATCATTTTCTTTAGATTCAAAGCTCAGCAGCACATAATCTGTCACATCCTCTAAATTATGCTCACTTTTATTTTGTTCCCCGATTAAATTATAGGGATAAAATGAGGATAAATCACTAAATTCAGGTAGTTCACATTTTATCAAATCTTCCTGTATAAAAGCACCTTCCAAAAATAATTTTACAGCTAATTGTGATTCCTGAGGAGAGGCAAGCCCAATAGCAAATTCTCCTGTGTGGCATACTCTGTCTGTAACAGCATAAGCCCAATCGTCTTGAATATTTGCTTTGCCCGAGCCGTCGTAGTTTTTCCAGTGATCGCCATTATATCTTTGGAGCACTATCTCTGAAATATCAAAATTCCGAGTTTCTGTTGGATGTTTCCAGCCATAAGCAAAAGTAAAGTCTTGCATTGAGCTGATCTGGCAACCCAGATCATCAAAAGCACTTAGAGTAATCTGCCGGCTTACTGCTTCAGGATGATAATGGATAGGAGATGTAGCAGGAATGACCTTCATCTCCAGAAGATCTAATCCCTCAATATCTTTACCGCTAAGATCAAGGAAGGTGAATGCATTGTTGAATAACATTTTTTTACTTTGCGGTTCATATCTCCTGAAAGCCCCAATTATCTCAGCATCAATATTTAAAAAGCAAGGTTCGGCAGTACCATAATAAGTTACAGTATGGTCATTATCATCTGTTGTGGTATATATATTAGACATTAAAAATATCGAATCTTTGACGCTCACATTATTACTTAGCTCAATACCACCAATATTATATACATACAAGGAGCTTAAAGAACTACTATCGGGTATCTCATAGCTGGTTTTTATACTGCTTTTCCCCCTATACTCAACCGAAAAATGCGATATGCTTTCGGGATGATAAGTCATTCCGCCATTATCATATCTTATGATCTTAGCATTTTCATCCATTATAAAGTTATTTTCTTTGGAGTTCATCATTATTCCATTTCTAAGAATTAGTTCCGTGGATATATGAAAGCCTCCACTGTTCGAGATATAGCAATTACTATTATTATCAACGACTAAATCTCTGAACAGTCCCTTTCCGTATATTTCCTGCAGTGAGCTTCCATTTAAGATAACGCTACCATACTTATAAGCAGGATTGACAATGCCGTTATGGATAGTCCTTCCTTTGCTATGCACTTCAGTCTTAGTATGATATTTGATAACGGTATTTTCATCAGTAGAAAATTCTTTATATATTAATAGATTGCTCATTGAATCAGATAGTACTTTTGGAGTAGAGCCCTTTAGAATTAATCTTTCATAGCATATCTGTGGTATATACTGGTTAAAACTATCATCATTTTTTGAAAATTCAACTGTTCCGTCTATACTATCCTGAGAAAATATTGCATTACCTTTTATCACAATCTTCCCGTTATTGCGTATTGCCCCTTCGCTTTTTAAC
>CAYQTZ010000148.1:0-6831 GCA_964420565.1 uncultured Hyphomicrobiales bacterium | reverse complement strand
CTGCCTTGCATTATTCGGATAGATTCAGGATTGCAGTAAAGGAGTTTGTTTTGATTGTGTATGATAATTGGCACAGGAGCCATCTCGGTCAGTATTCGGTAGCGCTCTTCGCTATGAAACAGCTCTTTCTCTGTTTGTATGCGATTATATGAAGATTTAAAAACATAGGAAAGATATTTAATGTTTTCAAGATCAATATCATCAAAACCGCCTTCTTTGTTGGCTATGCCAATTATACCAATAACTTCACCCTTTTCAATAAAGGGGTAACCGAGGAATGAATCTAAATGTGTATGCCATTTAGGTATGCCTGATGATTGAGGATGCTTATCAGGTTGATTAGTATAGAATCCCGATTTTGATTCGTAAACGTATCCACGCAACCCTCTGATCTTAGAATTTTTGAGTATTTTGTTTAATTCTGCTTCGGTAATGCCATGAGAAAGAGGATCAAATCCCCTGTAATCGAGAGTGTCGAATCTCTCATTTTCATTCATCAATCCGATGAAGCCGATTTTAGCATTGGTAATCTCTATGGCTGCATCAAGGCATATCCCAGCCAGCTTTTTAATGCTGATGTCCTGTAATGTATTTTCAAATATTTTATTAACGGCATTCAGCAGTTTATTTTGGTTTAATATCTTGTCCTGTAAACGCTTTTGATTTGTTACATCACGAAAGACAAGAACGACTCCGATTACTTCTCCTCTGCTGTCTTGGATCGGCGAGGCACTGTCCGCAATTATAAATTTAGCACCATTTTTGGATATTAGTACAGTGTGGTTTTCCAATCCAACTGCTTTATTATATTTTAGAACTTCTTCTACAGGATTTTTGTATGGTTCCCCTGTCATTTTATTAATAATATTAAAAACGTCGCCGAAATTCTTCCCTGCTGCCTCGCTTGCCTTCCATCCGGTAAGCTCTTCGGCAATTTTGTTGAGCATTACAATTTTGCCGTTTTTGTCAGTAGAAATAACCCCATCACCTATGCTTCTAAGCGTAATATCTAAACGCTCTCTTTCGGTAATGAGAGTTTCCTCAATGCTCTTTTGTTCGGTAATATCCTGTATAGTGCCGTGATGTTTAAAGGTATTATCGCTATTATCATACTTCCCAATGATCCTGATCCATTTGCCATTCAATTCTTTATCCGTTTGTAAAACGATATCGAATCGTTTATTATATTTAATTAGATCAATCAAAGAGTCTTCAATTAGTTTCTGATGTCTGAACTCAAAAAAGGAAGCCATTTGTGCTATTGATATCTCTTTTTCATTAATATTAAAAACATTCATAGTGGTGTCAGACACAGTAATTATGTCACTATCAGTGGAGAATTTCCACCCACCAACTTTTGAGATATGTCCTGTTTCTAATAGTAGCTGTTCGTTTTCTTCTAATTCTAAAAGAGCTGATTTTTTATCATTTATATCGCGGGAAATATTAATCAATGCTTGAGGATTGCCCTTATCATCTGTAATTAGTTTCGATGTTGTATCCAACCAAATCAAAGAACCGTCTTTTTTGTAGTATCGTGCTTCTACTCCTCGTATAATTCCTTTTTGGAATAATTCTTCATAGGCAGCTTCTATTAAATGAGCGTCATCTTTATGCACACCGAGGATACCTTTCTTGCCTATTAACTCTTCTGGGTTCATCTCGAGAATTTGCTTTACTGAAGGTGAGCAATAGATACATCTGTCATCTATATCGAACATAGTAATAATGTCTGAAGCATTTTCCGCCAGCAAGCGGAATTTTTCTTCACTTTCAATTAGTTTCTGCTCTGTCTGTTTGCGTAATGTCAGATCTCGGAAATATCCGAGTAAAGCTTGCTTCCCCTTATACTCTAATTTCCTTGTAATTACTTCGATGGGCTTTATACCGCCAGAATAAGTGATAATAGGTAATTCTATTGGCTGAAGCTGCTCTGATTTTTTTGTCTTCAACTGACTAAAATCATTTGAGGCGACTTGCTGAACAGCCTTGGGATGCAATTCTGTCTGGTGGATACCAATTAATTTATCAAGTGGCATTTCCCACAATTCTGTAGCAGCTTCATTAGCGTCAAGTATTATTCCTGTATCAGGGTCAGCTACGAGTATGGCATCAGGTGCGGAAGTAAAAAGATTCTTGTAGATATTTTCTGTTATCTCAATATTTTTTAATAAGTTTTGATAATTTGTAACATCGTTGAAAATAACAGCGAGATATTCTTTTTTAGGTAAAAAGGCATAAATATCAAAATATTTTTGTAGTTTTTCAATGTGTTGTGTAAATCTAATTGGTTCACTATCGGTTGCAACATTGTAAAATTTATCGATCCATTTTTGGTAAATATCTGGCAAATATTCTTTTATGGTTTTCCCTATGATGTCAGGGTCTATCCCCGCTTGAGAGCAATAAGCTTTATTAACTGTAAGATATTTAAAATCAATTAGCTTTCCATTATTATCTCTTATTAATTTATATAAAGCAAAACCATTGATCATATTATCGAAAAGGGATTTGTAATCAATTATATCCTCACCGGCATTATTAGTGTTAGCTTGTTTTGAGCTATTTTGCAAATTTTCGAGTTTATTATTGAGATTTATTATTTCTTCAATTAATTCCGTTTTAGTTTTATTATTATAATTCATATATTAATTGTGTTAAGTTAATAGAAGTATTCAAAAACTAAATGCAGTTTGCATGATTTACTTGCTATGCAATATTTCAATATAAATAAAAATTTATGAAAATAAAATGAAAATAAATTAATAATGAAGAGGGAAAAATACAAAATGGAAGACTTTAATCTACTGAAAAGATACGACAAAAACGATATGCACAGCATCATTTATGCTTTTGCAGATCAGCTCACGGCAGCTCGCGAAATCGGACTAAATGCTAAATTATTTAAACCGTTAGCTCAGCCACAGAATATCATTATATTGGGTATGGGAGGCTCTGCGATAGGTGGTGATATGCTTCGGTCATACTCTCTTGCTATAAAAGGAGCAGAGCATCTGAAGATATTCATAAACCGCACATATGATATACCCGGTTTTGTTGATGATACCTTTCATGTAATAGCAAGTTCATATTCGGGAGGAACAGAAGAAACTCTCTCTGCGTTTGAACAGGCATCTAAACGAACACAAAACCTGCTTAGTATCTGCTCTGGTGGCAAATTAAAGGAAATTTCTGCTGCTTTAGGTGTGCCTTATGTGAATATACCCGGGGGCATTCAGCCGCGTTGTGCTTTAGGATATTCATTTGTGGTACTGTTGAGTATTTTAATGAAAAGTGGAGCTTATCGAAAAAATGCTATCGGCGAAACAAATAAAGCTCTGGATGAATCTATTGACTTGGTAAGGAATAAAGCCAATATCTATAATACAATAGATGATAAGAATCCTGCCATTGAATTAGCAAAAAAAATATTTGGTAAGATTCCTGTAATTTATTCATCCTCTGATAGAATGGACACAATAAATCTACGTTGGCGAGGTCAGTTTCAGGAAAATGCCAAACATCTTGCTTTCGGCAGTTTGTTGCCTGAGATGAATCACAATGAAATAAACGGATGGACACTACCTGAAGATCTTCAGAAAGATTTTATTATTATTTTTCTTGAGGATAGAGATGATCACCCCAGAGTTTCTCTTAGGTTCGACGCCTTAGAAAGTGTTCTGAAAAAGCAAGGCAAAGAAGTCATTCGTTTATCTTTTGCAGGCGAGACATTATTAGCAAGAATGTTCGATGCTATCTATCTCGCAGATTGGACGAGCTATTATCTTGCTTTGATGAATAAACAGGACCCTACTGCTATCCCAGTGATCACTCAGCTTAAAAATATTCTTTCTGAGAAATAGGGGGGCTAAGATGAAGAAAAATGAATTCCCAAAAATAATGGGTATTGTGAATGTAACACCCGATTCTTTTTCTGATGGAGGCAGCTTTTTCGACGAAAGAGCGGCTGTGGATAAAGCTATGGATCTTGTTGAAGATGGAGCTGACATAATAGATGTTGGCGGGGAAAGCACTCGTCCTGGAGCTGAAGCCATTGCATTACAGGAAGAAATTGAAAGAGTGATGCCAGTGATCTGTGGAATTAGAGAGTTCAATAAAAACATCAGAATCTCTATAGATACAAATAAATATGAAGTAGCTAAACTGGCAATAGCTGAAGGAGCGACTATTATCAATGATGTCAGTGGGCTCAGAAATAACCCGAAAATTGCCAATCTCGCTGCTGATAGTAATGCGGGTTTAATCATTATGCATATGCTCGGCAGCCCCCGAACGATGCAGAATAATCCGGACTATAATGATCTGCTAAAAGATATTTTTGAATTTCTGAATTCCAAGGTAGAGATAGCAAGAAATGCAGGTGTTAAAGAAATATACGCTGATGTAGGTATTGGATTTGGTAAGACAGTTGAGCATAACCTGACTTTACTAAAAAATTTAAGCTATTTCAAAAAGTTAAGAGTTCCATTAATGCTGGGCTTATCACGAAAAGCATTTATCGGGAAAACACTCGGCATTAAAAAACCACTCGAACGGGATATTCCCACAGCTCTATTTCATGCTCTTACTTTATGCGAGGAAGTAAAGATGATCAGGGTGCATAATGTCAAGCTAATTAAAATGCTGAAAGATATATATGAACTACTATGGGAATAATTTTCTTAGAATATTCCAGATGAAAGTATGTAATATTAATAACAAGGGTATTAGAGATTTACAATGGAAAAAGAGAAATTTGAAAAGATGTTAGCAATTGCTTATGAAGAAGCTGAAAAAGGAATGAACGAAGGAGGAATACCAATAGGAGCGGCATTATTTGACGAAGATGGGAATTTGCTCGGAAGCGGCAGAAACAGAAGGGTTCAGGATAACGATCCAGCTATGCACGCAGAAACTAATGCCTTCAGAAATGCTGGCAGACAGACCTGTTATAGTAATAAAATTATGGCTACTACTATCTCCCCCTGCTGGTATTGCTGTGGATTGATCAGGCAGTTTAAAATTGGAACTGTCGTAATAGGAGATAATTCAATATTTGAGGTTGGAGAGCAATGGCTGAAAGGGTTGGGAGTAGATGTTATCGTAATGAATTCCAAGAAATGCAGTGATATATTACAGAGCTTCATTAGTGCAAACCCTGACATCTGGTACGAAGATATTGGAGAATGCTAAAGATTCAGGAAATTTAACTAAGCAACATCATGAGACTTGATTTAAAACAATAGAATATAAAGCATAGATCATTGACTTATTCGTCAATTATTGAAAAATGAATGGCTATGGATCTACAAATATCAGATTCATTCCCCCATCTTAAAAGATTGGGAGGTTGCTTTATTATATTACAATCAGTTACAATACTGTTAACTTTTTCATAATTGCAATAATATGACATTTATTAGTTAATCATGGTCTTAAATATTTGGTCAATACTCATTATTGTTCATTAATTTTAAAAATAGTTTTATTAATAAATGAAGAGAGGTAAAAAAATGAAAAGCTACAAGAAAGAATTATTATATGAAGTGCCAACGAGAAGAGCTTTCATAAATATTACTCCCGATGTAGAAAAAGCTCTTCGGGAAAGCGGTATTAAGGAAGGTCTGGTGTTAGTGAATGCAATGCACATAACTGCAAGCGTTTTTATCAACGATGATGAAGCTGGCTTGCATCATGATTACGAAGTATGGCTCGAAAAGCTTGCTCCTGAGAAACCGCACTCTCAATACCACCACAACGGCTACGAAGATAATGCCGATGCCCACATGAAAAGGCAAATAATGGGTAGAGAAGTAGTGGTGGCTATTACTAACGGTCAGTTGGATTTTGGAACGTGGGAAAGGATCTTTTACGGTGAATTTGATGGCAAACGCCCAAAAAGAGTTATGGTCAAAATCATTGGTGAGTAATCATTTTCCCTGAGGGCTTTTTCTATCGATCACAAAATTATTGATGGTGTCCGGCAGCGAGATTCATACGACCATTGATCAGGAATATTGAAGCAGATATTACGATCAATAAAATGTTAGTTTATCTTGTTGTTATCATAGGGTTTAATTATTCACCTGGCAACAAAAGGAAATTTTGTTTGTTTAAATAGATATTTTATTATACTTTTTAATTGCTTTAAAAAAACTATAAGCTGTAAAGATTAATTTATTTGCGGCTTTTATTTTTTTATATACTGTCAAAAGATTGTGAAGTTATGTCCTCTTCCATATTTGCCAGCCTCCCACAGCAGCTAATGAAGCAATAAAAATAAGTAACCAGAAATTATCAAATATTAGAATCATCAAAGACAGAAGTATAGGCCCGCGATTTGACATCACCCATGTATTATTCTGAAAGTCAAACCCACATGTTTCAAATACAGATTGATCAGTAAAATCAGACGAGCTTAATCCTTGTACACCAGAAGGGTCTGGATCAGCGTTGCCTACACCATCGTCCAATCCTGAACTCTCTTCATTCCAAAAGCAACATGTAAAGTTGCCATATCTGTAAAAACCACAGAAACCGCCGTGAACATCATTAAAAATCACATTCCCAATGGAATAGCAATTTATAAAATCTCCCCAATAGAATTCACCACAGAAACCACCAACTTTATCATCTCCTGTTACATCACCTGTAGAGTAGCAATTCTCAATATACCCAATATTGAGTAATCCACAAAATCCACCGACAATAGTATCGCCAGAAACAACAGAAGATGTATAACAATTCCTGATTATATCATAAGCATTACCGACAAAGCCACCAACAAATCTGTTTCCTGTAACATTTCCTGATGAATAGCAACGTATAATT
>CAYQTZ010000147.1:0-6852 GCA_964420565.1 uncultured Hyphomicrobiales bacterium | reverse complement strand
TCAATGAGTATAAATCCGTAGGTGGCACTTCTTTTGCCGCTCCCTATGTAGCAGCTACCGCAGCATTACTTTTAGAGCAAAATAATGAATTGGAGCCAAAAGAGATATTCGGGATATTACAACAAACTTCTGAGGATATGTCAATAAGTGGTTGGAATCCCAAGATCGGGGCTGGCTTACTGAATGCTGAGAGAGCAGTAAATTATGCAGGGAAAACCGTTGTTGATATTGAGTTCCCCCCAAATGACTATATGCACAATATTATGGATGATGATGATCTTTACGTAATCGGCACAGTAGCTGTTCCATTTTTCAAGGATTATCAGCTTTTCATAGGTGAGGGTATCTCTCCGGAGAACTGGACTGAGCTGACAAATATAAGAAATACACAATTAATTAATGATACATTGACGAAAATTAATCTGAAATTCTATAAAAAAGATCTATATACCATAAGATTGCTTGTAAATCTGAATAATAACAGGACTTTAGAAAAACGAAACAGAATATATCTGCCTCAAAACTCCGAACCAATGAGAATTATTTCTTTGAGTACATTGAATATATGGCATAATGAAAAAAAGACCATAGCCGTAGGGATAAAATCGAATAGAGAGGTGCTTGCTGACATTCGCTATCGCCCAAAAAGCTCTTCGGATGACTGGAGATACATAAGCGATAATTTTTATTACGAGCATTTCCATACAATCTTGATTGATGATGCAATAGAGCCAGACGTAGAAATGGAAGCTGTAGCGACTGTAAAAACTTTGGATGGGCAAAGGGAAGAAAAAGAATTCACATTCACTCTGGAACGTGAAGACATGCCAATATCAGGGTTCAAAAGGAAGGAATATTCTCTGCCATTATCATATCTTTTAAATCAGGTAGAATATCTATATGGCGATGGGAAGCCAACAATAGCCGTTAATGACATATCCGGAGCTTCATGGAACAGCACTGAGATATATCAATTTTCAGATAATGAATTCATTAAAAAAGATTCTTCCAGTAATATCTGGATACCAATTGGTATGGGAGATTCCAATGGCGACGGGATAATGGAGCTTCTTGCAAGTGCAAACCGTAAGACAAAACTCACCCAAGCGGTTCAGCAGGGAGGTTCTCCGCTGACAAAAGTATTGTTCAGCGATACGACCAGCGCTAAGTTCTGGGCAGCGGACTTCTACGATCTTGATGGCGATGGCTATAAAGATATTATTGGATATAACGACACAGCTTTTTTTGCAGTTAGCTATAAAAATGGAATATACTCTTTGCTCGCTATAGCTGATATGGATGGATATTCCGCAGTAGGTTCATTCCCCGGTTCTGCTATCGGAGATTTTGATAATGATGGAAAGATCGAATTAATTCACAGCAACCAGAAGAGCCATCTCTTTGCATGGGAATTCTCAAATGGGAGTTTTCAGCTCGAAGCAATGGATTCCAGCGAGACATCTGCCTATACTCCTATCTATATGACGAAAAGCGATATAGATGGCGATGGCACACCTGAGATACTCATGGCAAATTTCGGCACTAAAGAAACTATGGGACAGCACGAAGGTGGAACTCCTATTTGGCTCTGCCGAGTGATAAAATTCGATGGTAATGAATTCAAAACAATCTGGAAGACAAATGCCTGGGGAGTAAAAAGCGGCACGACGATGAGCGGGCTAAGCTTCAGGAATGGTGTTGCCGCAGGCGATATTGACGGAGAGCCGGGGGATGAGATAATTTTCTCACCTTTCCCGAATTACTATGTTTTCAAATGGGATAAGCAGGAAGAGAAAATGAAGCCCATGTGGTGGCATCCCAATGCTTATAGCAACTCTGCTCTGATCTATGATTTCGATGGTAATGGTATTAATGAAATGGGATTTACTACATCGCAGGGAACTTTGTTCTATGAATATCAGAAAGACCTATCTGCACCCGACACGCCAACTAACTTTGATGGCTGGGCTTTGAATGAAAACTCTGCCTATTTTACATGGTATCCCGTAGAAAATGCTGATGAATATGAACTATTCCGGATAATCCGCGACGAGGATGGCGTTGATCTTGTTTCCGTAGGAAGCACTACGGAAACAGAAATAACTATAGATGATCTTGTTAATAACACATGGTACGAATATACAATTACGGCTATCAGCAATTCTACTCAAAATAAATACAGCGAGGGTTCTTACAGCGTAAGCGTTTTTACCCACAAGCCAATTAGTGCAACTGAAGTAAAACCTTCTTCAAACACTTCACTTTTGAATGTTACCTTCGATGGGAAACTGCCCAAAGAAGCTATTGATCCAAAAGTATTTAATATTATCGGACCTGAGCTTGACATTGCTCCAATTGAAGTCGTAAGAGCAACGGATACTTCATTAGTGATAACATTAGATATTAAGTTGAAGAAAGCTGAATATGAAATGTTGGTAAGATCATTTCGCGATTTCTACAGAACTCCTACATTGGAAAGCAAACTCAGTTTTACAATACCTGAAAAGCCGGCGCCCGATAAAGAACTCTACCTACTGAATTTAAATGTTATTGATAGATCTGAATTGGTGCTTTATTACTCAGAGCTAATAGTAGAAGCAGATGCCGAAAATATTGCGAATTATTACTTATCGCCTTATGGATCTATAGAAAGCATTAGTTTTGATCCTGCAGAGCCAGATAAAGTGATAATTTACCCCGATCAAAGTTTTGGCTTTGGACCGAGAGGGCAGAACTATACTATCACTGTAAGCAATGTAATGGCTCAGTCAGGCAGAGCTATGACCACAGGTGCTGGCAATACTCTTAGCTTTGTTCTAACAGCAGAAGATGGAAACAATGCTTATGTATATCCAAATCCAATAAAAATGTCTGAAAGCCCTGATATTTATTTTGCAAATCTTCCTCCAAAAGCAGAAGTGATAATATATACTCTCGAGGGAGAAGAGCTTCGCACATTAGAGGAAACTGACAGCAACGGCGGTGTGGAATGGGACGGGCTTGATAAAAATGGCGAAGAACTCCCATCGGGGATATATTTATTCAAAGTGAAAACAATTAACAAAGACGGGACATCGCAAACATCAGATTTGAAGAAATTTGCTATTATTAGATAATGACCATAGCAAAACCAAAGAAAATCCCCCTATATCCCCCTTTTCCCGACAAGTCGGGATCGAGATAAAAAAGGGGGATACCCTCGCATATGATTATATATCAATGGCTTACTCCCTCTCTTATTCGTACTGGAGGGTCGGGGAGGGATCGGTTTTTTGACTTTTGCCATGGTCTTTTAGCGTGAAAAGCTTTTCTTGTTTATCACAGGTAAAGTCATCCCGCTACTCTGGAAGCGAGATGACAGAATGAATATTTACCCACTCTTTATTTAACTATTATTAGCGGTTTCGATGATCTAAGAATGCCTGATTCGACAGTGCAGATGTAAGAGCCTGCAGGGATTTCATCAGTTCTGAATTCAAATTCGAAGATGCCTCCGTTAAGCTCTGCTGATATTATCTTATATACAGTATTGCCGGACAAATCAGATAAATAAATGTTGTATGTTGCTTTTGCAGGAATACCTGCTCGTATTATTCCCACTTCTGTTATCGGATTTGGATATAATTCCAGGAAGAACCCTTTAGGTACTTTTGTTGTTAGCAGCTTAAGCGGTACGTCGCAACGGCTGATAGCATCACTTATTTTTGGTTCGGCTACTCCAATCAGCGGGATAGTTCTTTCTTCACAATTCATCAGGATTTTAACAGTATCCGTTATGAATCCTTTCTTTACCTCGGTAGGATGAAAGCATATATCAAATTTTCTTGTCTCGCCAGGAGCAATAGTTGCCGGTAACTGAGATTCAGGCATCGAATAATCAGTTTTATTAACTAAGATAAGATTTTCAATTATATGAGGCATATCTCCATAATTGCTAATCTCTATCTGCCTGCATACCAGCGAACCAATAATATTATCGCCAAAATCAACGACATTGGTATCAACATCAGGATTTGAAATTGTCAGAGTGAAACCCGGAATAGTATCGTAATAAGTAATGATGTTGCCTGCCTGATCTTCAGCGATCATAGTGTAATAGGCATCCATGAAAACATCTTCTACCCGAACTACGAATCTGTAAAGTTGCGAGCTTTTCTCTATGTTTTGTATGTTGCAATTAAACTTTTCTGGGAAGCTGATAGATTCAATACCATAATCAAAATTAGATGAATCAGTTATTATCAGATCTATCGTTGTATTGCATGGATCTGTTGATTTATGGAGTTTGGGTTCAAGGTCATCATCTTTTGCTTTAAAGATCATATCCACAGCTTTGCGTTTATTACAAATGCCAACAATAATTAGTGAATCGAGGAACTCACCTTCCACTTCAGATAAGAAGCAAACCTGAATGGTTCGGGTCTTACCTGGCTGGATATAAAATGCTTCATTAAAATTGGAAGAAAATTCAGGTATTGAGAATTCAATATCCTGAATTTTTTGCTCAAAGCCACCATAATTCTCAAGAACAATATCAAAACAGTATTGCTGGGCTATTCGTAAATCCTGATTAACTATCGGAATACGATCACTTTCCTTGATATCCTGCACAGCAACAGTAAAGCCCGGTATTCGCATATCTAATGATGCTGAGAATTCCATAGAATCTTTTACAATAAGAGTGAATTTACCATCTAACTTCCAGTTAATAAGCTCCGCGGTAAAAGGTATTACCTTTTGATACATTGTAAAAGATTCAATATTCAGCACTACATTTTCGATGGAATTCTCCGGCGAATAAGCTTCAATAATGCCGGTATCATTCATTGTTGAATCAGCCATAGTGCCATCAACTCTAAAACAATCTTTAACGAAGTTAATAGCTGGAGGCAAAAAGTCATAAGGTCTGAAACTCATACCGCCAGTATATCCATAAGAATTTGCTGGACCATATCCATAAATATAAATGCCGAAGGGAGCGTCAGCAGTTACGCTATGCACTCCGTCGATTACCTTGATCGCAGCAAAGGAATAATCAGATGTTGGTATCACTGTGAAAGCCGCGGGGTTTACAGGTTTATCGTCAATTCTGACTGTGTTGATCACATCTGTCGGGCAAACAATATTAATATATTGCTTGTCATAGACTTCCTGATGCAAAACATTATTGAAAAAATCAGTATATGCCTCGTTTGCTTGTGTGTTGATCACTCTATAATTATCCATGAACTGTTCTTTAGGGGGGATCAGCATCATCATCGGATCGCCCGTTCCTCTTTGAGAGCCACCACCAATCCCGGCAGTTTGTTTATATTGCGCTACAAGTATCGGTTTGTTTGCTTTTAATTTGACAGGTCCAATTATCGGTTTCTCGAAATAATCACCTTCATTAATTAATTCAAATTCAGTATCATTGATCTCAACTTTTGTGTCATCATAAGCTGCAAGGACTCTATAAATATCATTTCCCTGATCTATTTGGTCATTTTCCTGGCGGAAAGGAACGATGAAAGCATTTTTACCCCAGTTTTTAACAGGCAGCATTTGCTCGATAAGAACATCTCTCGATGGACTGCCATTGAATTCACCGGCGGGAACGGAAGTCCTTTGATGCCCGGCGAATAGAGCTATCGGCTTATCAGATACTAATTTTGTCCCAGTCAGATCAGCATAGCCAAAAGAACCTGAGGCATCTGCCTGAACGAGATAGACATCGCCAGTGTTCAAGACGATATTCTGCTCTCTCGTACTATTAATATATGTGGCAGTCGATGGAATTATCTGGACTTTAGTATCATCTTCAGAGGCGACTATAGCAAACTGAGAAGGAGTATTAGACTGCCCCCCCATGCTAATATCGCTTTTATAAGCTAAAACATAATAATCCATACCAAGAACATCAGTCGGTAGAACAAGAAAAGCATCGCTCGTCATTACAGATTGGCTATGAGCATATACCATTACTTCATCTTCGGAATTTACATGATAGCTTTGGAGTGCAATTGATTCGCACTGGAAGCGGCTCCATACCGTAGAGCTACGATTAAAGCCCTGAAGCTCGAATTTATACCAGGAAACTCTGAAAGTATATATCTCATTGGGATCAGTTATTTCATAATCCTGGGTATAACTATTGCCATCAACGTCTTTATAATCTATTCTCCCCTTAGTTGGTACATCGCAAGTAATAAATATGTAAAGAGAATCTCCGTATTGCAGTTCGGGTATTTCCTGCGAAATATAATTATGGAAGTTAGGAATAAAAGTAAGCCAGTGGTCGGTCCCCTTGCTATCAAAAAAATCATGATCTTTGGCTGTTGTTTGACTTATTAATGCTATAGAAAACAAAATAATTGCAAGAATAAGTACTCTTTCGGCAGTATTTTTATTTTTCATATTGATAAGTCCCGAATTTATTTTTTAGTAATACTTACAAATCGAAATAATGCTAACAATATTTTAAGTTTTTTAAATTCATGCTTGGCTTTTCTGATAAAATGATTTAAGTTAGCTTCTTTTAAATTATATTAACAGAAAATTGAAAAAGCTAACACACGGCACCATACTGCAGGAGCGATTAACTCCGGAAGAATCATTAAGTACCGAGCGCCATCCCGTCTCGATGATATTACACAACGTAAGGAGTTTGTATAATGTCGGTTCAATCTTCAGAACGGCTGACTCAGGTAAAGCCAAAGAACTTATCATGTGTGGCTTTACTCCGCATCCACCCCGCAAAGAGATAGAAAAAACAGCACTCGGAGCGGTAGATTCTGTCCCATGGAGATATTTCCAGAAAACTGAAAATGCCATTGCTGACGTCAAAAGATCAGGCACTAAAGTAATAGCAGT
>CAYQTZ010000146.1:6678-6887 GCA_964420565.1 uncultured Hyphomicrobiales bacterium | reverse complement strand
TAGTGAAATACAAAAATTTTAGAAAATAATTTTGATATTCATTAATTTTAGTTAATTTATATTTATTATGTTTTTATCTCTTATGGCAAAGAATATTATGTGTGATATAAAGAAAAATAGGAAATATATTAAAGGCAATCTTTTGATAGTAGAAGATGATTCTATTATGCTTAAGTATCTTCGTCGCTTATTCGAAGAAAGATATGATG
>CAYQTZ010000146.1:0-6668 GCA_964420565.1 uncultured Hyphomicrobiales bacterium | reverse complement strand
GGAGTGGGTAGAGGGCCCCTACGCGAACCACAACCCCAAGGCCTTCGGCTATGCCGGGCAGTGGGAAACCACCGCCGGCCCCTTATCTATGGCCCTCGCCGGCCACTTTAAGATGAAAGATGATGAAGAGGAGCGGTTATTCGAAGAAAGATATGATGTAGAGATAGCGAATAATGCTTATGAAGGTTTGGATATTATTACTAATGGGTTTAATCCTCATGTCATAATTTCTGACCAGAATATGCCTGGTATGAACGGGACCGACTTTTTGTACGAAACTATGAAACTGCTCCCTGATTCGATACGCGTAGTGCTGACTGCATATCCCTCGCCGGGGAATATGCTCTCGAGTATTAACACTGCACATTCATTTATGATGCTAACAAAACCAATCAGCGAAAGGGAGCTGCTAATGTCTATCAAGATGTGTTTCGATCAATATCATAATAAAATTGAGTATCAGGAGAATAAAGCTGATTTTATATCGAGGGTTATTGTGGCAGATGATAATAAGCCAGTACTAAAATTATTGACAAATTATTTACAATCAGCCGATATTATTGTTCATCAGGCAAATAATGGGAAGGAAGCGATTAGACTCGTTGAACATAATTCTAATATTGATTTAGTAATACTTGATATTATGATGCCCGATATGGATGGATATGAAGTGTGCCAAGAAATCAGAGAGCAGTACTCTCTTTTTGAACTTCCCATCATTTTTTTAACTGCATTGAATAAGCCTGAAGATATCGTTAAAGGGTTCGAGGTCGGTGCAAATGATTTTCTTTCAAAACCTTACCATAGGGAGGAGTTAGTAGCCAGATCGAAAACCCTGATCAAGCTAAAGAAACTATTAAGGAATAATGTATATCTAAAAGAAACTATAGATATAAAAAATAAAGTAATGGAAAAGTTAGAGAGTGAAATAGCTGAGCGGGTAAGAGTTGAGAAAGAGCTAATATTGGCTAAAGAGAAAGCTGATGCGGCTAACAAACTCAAAAGTGAATTCGTAGCGAATATGTCGCATGAAATTCGTACACCAATGAATTCTATTATTGGATTCAGCGAGCTACTAAAAAGTAGGATAATTGATGATCCAAAAGGTAAAGTGTATTTGAATTCAATAGTTTCCAGCGGTAAGAATCTGCTGTCTTTGATCAATGATATATTAGATCTGTCAAAAATTGAAGCCGATAAGTTAGAGATTGAATTTCAGCCAGCAAATCTGAGGAGTATTTTAACCGATGTTGCCAATATCTTTTCGCTAAAATGCAACGAAAAAGGAATAAAAATTGAGCTGGAAATTGATGAGAATATCCCTGATGTACTTAAATTAGATGAGGTCAGAACTCGACAGATACTCTTTAATCTTGTCGGTAATTCGGTTAAGTTTACTGACAAAGGTTCAATAACTATGAAAACAGAGCTTACAAGGTTTCATGATGATAATAATAAAGTTGATTTCGTCATTAAAGTTATAGATACAGGGATTGGCATACACGCCGAACAACAGGATGTGATCTTTGAAGCTTTTAGGCAGCAAAAAGGCCAGGAAACAAAAGTTTTTGGCGGCACCGGACTTGGGCTTACTATTACAAGAAGGCTAATGGAATTAATGAACGGTTCTATTTCAGTTGTAAGTGAGCAGGGCAAAGGTAGTACATTCATACTTAATTTCAGAGAGATAGAAATTTCGGATTCCCCCTTAGAAGACAAGTCCGGGATAGAAGCTATAGACGTTTCTTCTGTGGACTTTTTGGGTAAAACTATTCTGCTGGTTGATGATATTTATGAAAATAGAATGTTGATAAAGGAATATTTAGACAATGTGAATATTAAGATCATTGAAGCAGATAATGGCAAAGAAGCATTTGATATAATCCGTAAAGAAAAACCCGATTTGATATTACTTGATCTGAAAATGCCTATAATGGACGGTTTCGAAGTTATTTCAAAGCTAAAAAGCCATAATGAACTGGCACATATTCCGGTAGTTGGGCTTACTGCTTACGCTATGAAATCAGATATCGAAAGAATTGAAAATGCTGGGTTTGATGCTTATCTTATGAAGCCAATACATAAGGTAAGATTGATAAAAGAATTATGCCGGTTTATTGATCATGAAAAAAAGGATTTTGAAGCTATTGATGAATTCAATAAAAATTCAGATGTTGATACAGCACTTAGTATTAAAGACATCGAGAATTTACCCAAAATACTTGAAATCATCAAAAAGGATTACAGACCTAAAGTAGAAAAGCTTAAAAAATCCAAAAGAATAAAACATATTCGAGATTTTGCGTCTGATTTTAAAGAATTTGCCGAGAGCAGAAATATACCTGCTTTTGTTGGATTTGCTGATAATTTGATTGATTACGCTAATAATTTTGATTTAATAAATATCAAAAACACTTTTGATGTATTTGATGAAATTATATCTCAGTTAGAAAGTAAAACTAAATAAATTGAGGATTGACATGAATGCTATTGAATATCACGATGAGATCGTACCTTTTATTCTGGTTGTAGATGATATACTTAAAAATTTACAGGTTATTGGTAATATTCTCGAGGATGAAGGTTACGAAATATCTGTAGCAACCAGCGGCGAAGAAGCTATCGAAATGCTGCAGGAAGATATTCCTGATTTGATACTACTTGACGTTATGATGCCTGGTATGAATGGGTTTGAGGTCTGTCGGCGGCTCAAAGATATGGAAAAGATTAAGGATGTTCCAGTTATCTTTTTAACGGCTAAAACCGAAACCGAAGATATTATCAAAGGTTTTGAGCTTGGGGGGGTGGATTATATTTCTAAACCATTTAAGAAAGAAGAACTTTTAGTTAGGATCAAAACGCATCTTCAACTAAAATTTTCAAAAGAAATGATAATCACTAAGAATATCCGATTAGAACAGCTTAATACAGAAAAAAATGAGTTTCTTGGTATTGCAGCTCATGACCTTAAGAATCCATTATCAACAATTAAAGGTTACGCAGAGCTGTTAGAAGTTGACGCTCCAAATATGTCCGAAGAAGAAATTGTTGAATTTGCCGGACAAATAAAATCTATGTCCCAATATATGTTTCAGATCATTATTGATCTTTTAGATATGAATGCTATCGAAGAAGGTAAGATGAGAATGAATCCAGTAGATTTTGAAGTCGTAACTGTGGTAATGAATGCTCTGAGTAAATTCAATGTTCCCGCTGAGAAGAAAAATATCAAGATCAAATTCGAACCAGACAGCTACACTTTAAGCGCCTTTGCTGACGTAGGAAGAACACAGCAAGTGCTGGATAATCTTGTTTCCAACGCACTGAAATTTTCTCCTTTCGATAAGAATATTTACGTCAAAGCTTATGCTTATAATACTGAAAAAATATGTATTGAAGTGCAGGACGAGGGACCTGGCATTAGCGAAGAGGACAAAACAAAACTCTTCGGCAAATTTGCTAAGCTTTCTGCCAGGCCTACTGCTAACGAAAATTCAACTGGATTAGGGCTATCCATTGTCAAAAAGATAGTAGAGAATATGGGCGGAGATATCTGGTGCGAAAGTGAACTTGGGCAGGGTGCATCTTTCAAATTCACTTTACCATCTTCGCATTAAGAATTATTTGCTTATAATAATAGGATATGAAATTGTTTTTTCATATCCGTTAATAACTATAATATATGTACCTGACGGAAGTTCGGAGCATTCAAAAAGAATTCTGCCCGATTGGTGTGTTTTGCCGTCCACTAACAATTCGTTTTCAACGATAAGTGTGCCTCCGCATATCTTTTCTCCGACAAGATTTGTTAAATAACACGATTCGCTTGGCATATCTGTATTCGAGCCTGCTTTATTAAAAGGCACTTCGATGATGCCTGATGATGGATTAGGCACAGGAAGAGATGTAAAAAATATATAATTTTTGTTGATTGCAATAGAAACCATATCCACATTTACTTCGCAATTACTTGGACCTCCATAATAGTTGGGAGCTCCTATTGCATGTAAGGGGATGTAATGCATACCGCAACGGTCTTCAATCATCATTGTGTCCCGCTCTGAACCAAGCTTGCCCGGCGTATAGCAAACAGTAATCGAAGCTGTATCATAAGGCTCTATGTGTATAGGGAACTGGCTCTCCGGCAAAGAGAATGCATGTTTGATGAATAAATAAGCATCTAACAAAACCACAGGGTCTGGTCCGATGTTCCTGAATCCTACTTGTTGACAATTTTGGTCAAGGAATCTGGTGGAGTCAAATTCATGAATGTTTGAATCATCGATGAAAAATATTTCAATACGATTGGAATCTAATACCATAGTTACTTCGTACATTTCACTGACTCCCATGCAACCAGCGGCAGATTCTACATATAAATAATAGAAGCCCGTTTCTGTTACGGCAATTTCCCGTTTGCCAGTTTCTATTGGGGTCTCCTCATTTGCTTTATACCAATGGTAAACGTCATAACCTGGGCTCCCTATCATAATGACAGTATCGCCAATACAGCCGTTGATATTACCGATTATCTGAATCTCAGGTTTTGGATTTGGTTCTACTGTTACATCAAAATAAGCAGTATCCATACAGCCGAATTCATTATGTACTACTACATTATAAGAACCGGATTCGGTGATAATTATCTCTTCGCCGCTCTCGCCGTTCGACCATTCATATTTATCGAAGACCTGAGTAAGCTTCATTATTAATGTATCGCCCTCGCATATAACGTGTGGTCCTGTGGTTGCCAGTTCTGCTTTGGGCTTTGGATGAACGCGGATCTCAACAGGCGTTGAATAAGCGGAATCACACTCGGAATTATTTACTCTTACCCAATACGTACCGGACTTGCGTACTGTAATTGAATCATTGGTGTTTTTATCTGACCATCTATAGTAATTATATTTTGTATTAGTAAATAGTGTAACGCTATCGCCATCGCAAAACTCTAAGGGGCCGTCAGATGCGATAACAGGGTCTAAATCAATAATAGGAGCAAAACGATAAATATTTGTACCCACTACCCAACCCGTAGAGTCATTTATGAAGAACATATCGTCAAGGTCGTCGCCTTCGAGTATTCCACAATTTCTGGTTATCCATGATTGTCCGCCGTCAGAAGTATATATTAAGTTTCTATCCCAGCCGGCACCCCATCCTCGAAGTTCATCATGTAAAAAAGTGCCAAACATAGCTTGTCCTGTATAAAACTGCTTCCATGAAGCTCCTCCATCAGTAGAGAATCGCACACCACCCGGACCACCTCCTGTACAAAATGGAGAGTATGGCACAAGAAATGATTGGTTATGAATGCTAAGTTCTTCCTGCCAGTCTCTATCGCCAGAGACCGAGAAAATATCCCATGAACGCCCGCCATCGTTGGTTTCCCAGATCAATCCGCTGCTGGTAGCATATCCCAGACCATCTTCGGAATATAGGATTACATCGCACAATCCAGAACCAAGTTCGCCTGTAGTGAAAATGTCCCATGAATTGCCACCGTCCTCGGTTCTAAAGAACTGCATTTCATGAGTGCATCCGTTACCAATAACCATTCCCACATTTTCATTAACGAAATAATTGCCCCACAAGCCCCATGCATTCTTAGGAGTAATGTCAAACCAGTTGATGCCTCCGTCAGTTGTTTTGAATATCTTGCCAACGCTGGGTCTATACTGACCGGAAGTAAAGCCGACACTTTCGTTTACAAAATGTATGCTTTCTAATTGATAATTCTCCTGAAGCTCAATGCCGTCCCACGTCTCTCCTCCGTTAGTTGTACGAAGTATAGCCCCTTGCTTGCCGCAAACCCATCCTAAGTCTGGATTAGTTTCCAGAAAAAAGACATCTAACCATATATATTCTTCTCCATCAAAAGGATAGGGGAGGCTTACTCTTTCCCACTGTGAGTAAGAAGGAATACTCAGGGAGAGGATCAAAATTACAGAAGCGAGAAGTGTATTGATTAATCTCATAATGTTTCTCTATTATATTATTACTTTTATTTAATATATACAAAAAATTGTTTAATGACATTATAAATTTTATGTATATTAACGATTACGATTGAACTAAATAAAAATTATTTTAAATTTAAATTTAAATTTAATTGGGATGAAAAATTGAAGATTTAAAACTCTAAACTGTTAGATAATAGTTAATTATTGGTGAAGTTTAAAAATTAATGGAAATTAATTGATACTTTCATAGAAAAATTCAATCGCTGAGAGCGAATACTAAAGTATTGATATATATGAATATATAGAACTCAGACAAGGATACAAAAAAATTGAATTACAATCATAAAGATAAGTCTTTGAAGCTATTAATGTTTAAAAATTCCAAACAAAAAAGTTTCAAATTTTCTTTTTTTTTGCTTGTCTTTTACAAAAAAATATTACATTTTAGACACGGTTGAAAAACGAAATATTTAAAAAGTGAAACGAAAGATCAGGCATAAAGAGCAAAAAAGTAAAAATTATATATGAATCGCAATTTTTTCAGAAATACCTTATATTGTAGTAGGTATTTTTTTTTCTAAAAATTTAACGGTAAATGGGATTTTCCCTTTAATCTATTGATAAAAAAGGAGTTATATTGTGCCTAAGGAATTAGATGTCCCAAGTTTATTCCCTAGTGAATATGAAAATGCAATTGATTTTAAA
>CAYQTZ010000145.1:0-6931 GCA_964420565.1 uncultured Hyphomicrobiales bacterium | reverse complement strand
CTTTCGGGCATTTGCATCTGAATATTCATATATCTGCCGTATTAGATTAAACAATAAATTTATATATTTTAGACTCTTCTGCGTTTCGGAGGTCTGCAACCGTTATGAGGCACAGGAGTCTTATCGATAATGCTGTGTATTTCCAGCCCTGCCTGAGTCAAAGCGCGAATAGCGGCTTCTCTTCCTGAGCCGGGACCTTTTACTACAACATCAACTTTTCTAAGCCCCATATCATAGGCTTCTTTGCCAGTACGCTCAGCAGACACCTGAGCGGCATAAGGCGTATTCTTTTTTGAACCGCGAAAGCCGTTCCTGCCGGCTGAAGACCAGCATAGCGTATTGCCATACATATCAGTTATGGTTACCATAACATTATTGAACGAAGCTTTGATAAACGCTTTACCATGAATATCAGCTACGATTCTTCTTTTCTGTCTTTTTTTAGCTGCCATTTTTTATCTTGTTATTATAGATCAACATAATTAATTAATTGAATATTACTTCTTGATCGCCTTCTTCTTGCCGGCAACCGTCTTTCTCTTACCTTTACGGGTTCTTGCATTTGTCTGAGTTCTCTGACCTCTGACAGGCAGACCGCGTCTATGGCGAAGCCCGCGATAACAACCAATATCCATCAAACGTTTGATATTCATCTGGACATGAGACCGCAACACACCTTCCACCCTGTACTCATCTTGTACTATCTGGCGGATTTTGGCTACCTCATCATCACTCCAATCACCAACTTTTTTATTATGGCTTATTTCAGCTTTGTCCAAAATCTCTGCAGATAATGTGTCCCCTATACCAAAAATATAGGTGAGACCAATTACGCCTCTTTTCGATTTTGGTAAGTCAATTCCAGCAATACGTGCCACTATATTCCTCCATTTATTAGAATTTTAACCTTGTCTTTGCTTAAATCTTGGGTTTTTCTTGTTAATTACATAGACTCTCCCTTTTCTCTTGACAATTTTGTCATCGGGATTTCTTTTCTTAACTGATGCCTGAACTTTCATGATTGCACCTAACTAAATAAATATATCTCAAAAAAACTATTTATATCTATAAACTATTCTGCCCTTAGACAGGTCGTATGGCGATAGCTCTACTTTTACCTTATCGCCCTGTAGAATTTTAATAAAATTCATTCTCATTTTGCCTGAAATATGAGCAAGCACTTTATGCCCGTTCTCAAATTTGACAATAAATTGAGTATTTGGTAATGTTTCTTCAATTATCCCATCCATTTGTATGGGTTCTTGCTTTGGCATATCAATCCCTTAATGTTAAAATTTCCGGTTTACCGTTTTTCACAACAATTGTATGTTCAAAATGCGCTGCTGGCTTACCGTCAGCAGTCAGCACTGTCCACCCATCATCGGCGGTAATCACGGTTTGCGACCCTGCGTGAACCATTGGCTCTATCGCAAGTGTCATATTTTCAAATAATTTCGCGTTAGGAAAATTATTTCTATTTAAAAGCGACGGTACGAAATTTGGTACTGACGGCTCCTCGTGGAGCTTTTTACCTACGCCATGACCAAATAGCTCTCTCGTTACCGAGTATCCATGGCTTTCCGCATAGCCCTGCACAGCTCTGGAAATATCATATACTTTATTTCCGGTAATGGCTTGCTCTATCCCTAAGGCAAGCGATTCATTAGTGATTTTCAATAGACGAATTTTCTCTTCTGAAATTTCACCGACCGGTAAAGTAAATGCACTATCACCATAAAAGCCATTCAGTTCTGCTCCACAATCAATGGAAACAATTTCTCCTGTTTTCAATTTACGATTATCCGGTATTCCGTGAACCACTACCTCATCAATAGAGATACACAGCGATCCGGGAAAGGGTTTTTTAGGATCCCCGTAACCTTTAAATGCTGGTCTGGCATTTTTTGAACGAATATAATCTTCAGCTATTTGATCTAACTCTATCGTTTCTATGCCTGACTTAACATACTTTTCTACTAATGTCAAAGTTTCTGCTACTATTCTGCAAGCTATTTCGATACCTTTTAATTCTTCAGCAGTCTTAATATTGCTTGCAGCTGTTCTGCGGTATCTGTAATTCTTTTTCTTCATGCTTTAGAAACCGCCTGCCCCGACTCTCCCTTTCATTTTGCCACTCTTCATAAATCCATCATAATGCCTCATCAGCAGATATGACTCAATTTGCTGCAATGTATCCAAAGCAACACCGACCATGATCAGCAGCGATGTGCCACCGAAAAATGAGGCAAAAGTAGTAGTTACACCTAATATATTCATTGCAAACGTAGGCATAACGGCAACCAATGCCAGGAAAAGTGATCCGGGCAATGTAATTTTTGTTAAAACATTATCTATATATTCCTGAGTGGGCCTCCCCGGTCGAATACCTGGTATAAAGCCACCCTGCTTTTTCATATTATCTGCTATATCACGCGGGTTGAAAACCACTGCGGTATAGAAATATGTAAAGAACACTACCATCATGCCATACAAAGCCGCATAGAAAAACGAACGTTCACTAAACAAACTTACTAATGAATATAAAGTTTCACTTTCGGGGAAAAAGCTGAATATAGTATTTGGTATGAACATCAATGCCTGAGCAAAGATAATAGGCATTACGCCGGCTGTATTTACTCTTAATGGTATATACTGCGTTGTGCCTCCAAACACTTTTCGTCCCACTTGGCGTTTAGCGTACTGAACTGGTATTTTCCTAGCACCTTGAGTTACATAAATAATTGACGCTATTACGAATATCAGGAAGATGAATATAATGATCTCTACGATCCACGGTCTCTCCCCTAAAGTAAAGACTGAATTGAATTCCTGAAGTAACGCCGCAGGAAGCTGAGCAACTATACCAATCATAATGATAAGTGATATACCATTACCAATGCCGCGTTCAGTGATCTGCTCACCAATCCACATTAAGAATATAGTACCACCTGTAAGCAGCAATACAGTCGTCAGGGTAAATAAGACTGGAGAGACAGGCACTACTTCCTGACCGCCTACATCCATGTTTAGCATCCTAACACTGAAAGCCCATGATTGAAGTCCTGTTATCAGCACAGTACCTATTCTGGTATATTGATTGATCTTTCTTCTACCCTCTTCGCCTTCTTTCTGCATCTTCTGGATTTCCGGAATTACTATACCGGCAAGCTGGAAGATAATTGAAGACGTAATATAGGGCATTACACCTAATGCAAAAATGGCGGCGTTAGAAAATGCACCACCAACAAATAGATCGAACAATCCAAAAAGATCATTCGAGCCACCCTGAGAGGAAGAAAGCAATAGCTCTACGTTTATACCCGGCAGAGTAACCTGAGCTCCAATACGCACCACTACAAGCAACAGCAATGTAGTGATGATCCTTGTCCGAAGCTCTTCAATCTTGAAAATATTCTGAACTGTCTGTACGAAACTACTCATATAGCTTTACCGTCCCTCCAGCTGATTCAATTTTTTCTTTTGCAGATGTAGTAATGCGATGTGCCTCTACGTTCAATGAAGCAGAAAGCTCGCCATTACCTAAAATTTTCAAAGGCATCCTGCGATTATTGATAACCCCGATCTCTAATAAAGAATCGAAAGTTATTTCATTAGGATTCACTTTATTACCATCTACAAGTTCCTGTAATCTCCCAACATTAACGATTTGATATTCAATTCTGTTTCTGTTGAAAAATCCGAACTTCGGAATGCGGCGAACCAAAGGCATCTGACCACCCTCGAAGCTACGCATTTTTTTGTATCCACTGCGAGATTGAGCGCCTTTATGGCCTTTCGTGGCAGTACCACCTTTGCCGGAACCTTCGCCCCTGCCTATTCTCTTTTTCTTCGATCTTGCTCCATCGGAGCTTCTGAGATTTCCTAAATGTTTCATTGCGATTCTTACAATTTATTATTCTGAAATTTCTTCTACTTTAACTAAATGCTTAACTACTTCTATCATACCGCGTGTCTGCGGGTTATCTGGCATTTCGGTATTATAATTTGGTCTTCCCAAACCCATTGCCTCGATAGTTCTCTTTTGCTTCTCGCTTCGGTTAATGATAGATTTAACCTGTGTGATCT
Source organism: uncultured Hyphomicrobiales bacterium (assembly GCA_964420565.1). GTDB lineage: Bacteria > Bacteroidota > Ignavibacteria > Kapaibacteriales > UBA2268 > CAYQTZ01. Next base: position 2,845 of record CAYQTZ010000145.1, on the reverse strand, counting down.
TTAGCTTCTTCATTTTCAATGCTTACTTTCAATAAGGTAAAAAATAAAACTTAACCCATCAACACTTGTTGAATGCTGACTCCGCGTCTGGAAGCTACAGATTGAACGTCCTCGAGTTCCTGCAGTCCTTGCATAGCGGCTTTCACCGTATTATGAGGATTAGACGAACCAAGACTTTTTGTCAGCACATCCTGGACACCTGCCAGCTCAAGAATAGCGCGAATACCTCCGGCAGCTATAACTCCCGTACCGGGTGTAGCTGGTTTTAAAAGCACCTTAGCAGCACCATATCTGCCGATAACTTCGTGCGGTATGGTATTTTTCACAAGGCGAATTTTTACGATATTCTTCTTAGCTGATTCGGTAGCTTTTGTTACTGCGTCCACTACTTCGCCGGCTTTACCGAGTCCGTAGCCCACATGACCGTTACCATCTCCTACTACTACAATAGCAGAGAAATTAAAACGCCTGCCGCCTTTTACTACCTTAGCTGTTCTTCCGACATAAACCAGCTTATCTTTCAAATCGAGTTCTGAGGATTTAATTAACTTTCCCACAAAGTACTCCTATTATCCCAAAATAAATATTAAAACTTTAGACCGCCTTTACGGGCGCCATCTGCCAGAGCTTTTACTCTGCCATGGTAACGGTAGCCGTTACGATCGAAAACTATTTCCTTTAGATTCTTTTCTTTGGCTTTTTTGGCAATACTTTCGCCTACTAAAGCGCTTTCCTGCTTTTTATTCATATCTTCTTTTAGATTTGATTTCACTTCGCTATCCAAAGTAGATGAAGCAATCAGAGTATGACCATTGACATCATCAATAATCTGAGCATAGATATGCTTACTACTTTTAAAGACAGTCATTCTCGGGCAGCTTTCGTTACCCAGCAAATTCTTGCGAATGTGCATTTTTCTTCGCTGTCTGCGTATTTTTCTTAGATCCTGGATTTTCATGTTTTCTTACAATATAATGTTATTCATAATATATATTTATTATGCCGAAGTCTTGCCGGCTTTCCTTCTTACGTATTCGCCTCTGTATCTGATACCTTTGCCTTTATATGGCTCTGGCGGCCTGAGGTCGCGAATAATGGCAGCAAACTGACCGACGAGCTGCTTATCTGCACCAAATATTTCAATTACATTATTGGTGGGAGTTTTCAATTCCACTCCCTGAGGGGGTACCATCAGGATCGGATGTGAAAATCCTAAAGAAAGCAATAAACGATCGCCTCTCATCTCTGCTCTGTAACCAACACCTTCTATATCCAAAATTTTCTGGAAACCATTGGAAACTCCTTCAACTGCATTAAAAGCTAAGGAACGTGCCAAGCCATGCTTGGCTCTCATCTGACGCTGTTCGTTTGGTCTGGTAAAGACCAACTGATCGTTCTCTAATTTACAATCAATCTCAGCGGGCAATTCCTGCATCATTTCGCCCTTAGGGCCTTTTGCTTTCAATAAATTACCTTCTAAAGTAACTTGTACTTTATCAGGAATATCTACCGGTTTTTTACCTATCCTTGACACGGTACTCTCCTTTTTGACCTAAACAATTACCAAATAGTGCATAATATTTCGCCACCCACGTTCATTTTTCGGGCTTCTTTGTCGCTCATCACACCCTTGGAAGTAGAAATAACAGCTATTCCAAGTCCGTTTTTGACTCGCGGCAATTTTTTCGCGTTTTTGTAAACACGCCGTCCCGGCTTACTGATCCTCTTAATATTTCTGAAAGCGGGTTCGCGTTGATAATACCTGAGCGTAACACGCAGGATTCCTTGGGGACCTTCCTCAATCTTCTCATAATTTTCAATATAGCCTTGCTGCATTAATATAGCAGCTACATTGAATTTTAGATTAGAATAAGGGGTATCCACAGTTTTGTGCCTTGCGGCACCGGCATTTCTAACCCTTGTTAAAAAATCCGATATAACATCTGTTACTGGCATAACTCTATAACCACAAATAATTTTAAAATTCTTTACCAACTTGCTTTTCTTATGCCGGGAATTTTTCCTTCCAGCGCCAACTGGCGGAAAACGTTCCTGCATAGACCAAACTTTTTATATACTCCGCGGGGTCTGCCCGTTACCGTGCAACGATTTACTATCCTCGTTGGCGAGCTGTTCCTCGGCAGTTTTTGCAACTCTTCTAATTTTCCCTCGGCTTTCAGGCGGTCTCTTTTCTCCTGATACCTGGCAGCCATACGTTTTCTCTTTTCGTTTCGGGCTTGTACAGAAATTTTTGACATAATTTATTGATCCTTCTTTCTAAATGGAAAACCAAATTCAGCAAGCAAAGCATGTGCTTCTTCATCATTATTTGAGCTGGTAACGAAAGAAATATCCAGCCCTCTGATCTTATTCACTTTATCAACATCAATCTCTGGAAATATGAACTGTTCCTTAACGCCTACCGAATAGTTGCCTCTGCCGTCGAATGACTTATCGGGAAATCCGCGAAAGTCACGGATACGTGGCGAAGCAATATTGATAAATCTGTCTAAGAACTCATACATCCTGGCTCTTCTCAGGGTTACCATACAACCTATTGGCATTCCCTTGCGAAGTTTAAAATTCGAAATAGCTTTTTTAGATATTGTTACAACCGGTCTTTGACCTGCGATAAGCTCTAATTCGTTTACTGCCTGGGTTAGTAGCTTCACATCCTGCGTGGCATCGCCCACTCCTATATTCAGTGAAATTTTCTCCAGACGAGGAACCTGCATTGGGGATTTATACCCATATTTTTTCTTCATCGCCGGCACTACCTGCGTATGGTAGAACTCTTCCATACGTGGTTTCGGAATCTCTTTCTTTTTAGTTTTGACCTCTTCCA
>CAYQTZ010000144.1:6655-6991 GCA_964420565.1 uncultured Hyphomicrobiales bacterium | reverse complement strand
CCTGCCAGTGCCATCAAAACCAGTGGACCTGGAATACCACTCCCCTAAGCTGCCACCTCTCATCGCAGATGATGGGTCTTCGGAATGTTCCTCAGCCATAGATTCAAAATCAGCACCATTTTTAAGTAATTTCAGTAAACTATCTCCTTTAGCTGCTATAGCAGTCGTATCCTCGTCAAAACCTTCGGATAGCAAAATGTGGCTTGCTTTTACTTTTATTCTTGGTTTTTTATCAATTAGTTTAACTATAAAGTACCCAAATTTTGTGGGGATGAGTTCCTGATAAAGCTCGCCTGGTTCCAAAGAATATATAGCGTTCTCGATAGGCCTCTGCAC
>CAYQTZ010000144.1:0-6620 GCA_964420565.1 uncultured Hyphomicrobiales bacterium | reverse complement strand
TCCCTGATGTTATATATTTGGGTATTTCACCACCTCGTTGTGCAGATTCCTTATCGTCCGATGAATCCTTGGCAATTTTTGAAAAACTACCACCATTTTTCAACAGCTCAAGCGTTTTTGTAGCTTTAATGTAAGTTTCCATAGTGTCAGGTTCAGGAACAGGTGGAAAAGAAAACAATATGATAGCTATTTTCATTTCATACTGCCTCATTTCAAGCAAGCGGTCCACGTTGGGTTTTATCAGATTGTTGTCATAATAAAACGACTCGGCAAGCACCTTGCGATTCTGCTCAATATCGGCAAGCACTTCAGGGTCTTCGTCGAAATTGCGATCAATCGCATCATATACTTTCAGACGGTACTTCAGATATATATCTAGGAAATCCTTAATACTATCTCTCGATACATTATATATTCGCGTATCGCTTCGATTCATGTTTTTCTTGAATGCTTTTTCTAAATCCCCAAGAGTAATAACTTCATCCCCGACGGAAGCAACTTTTGTTTCAAGTAATTGTTCAAATTTTTGATTTTCGCAGTATGATGTAGATAAGTTTGCGAAAAAAACAAATGATGCCATGAACATGTACACAAATGCTTTTTTCATAAATCAATTCCCCATTAGTTTATTAATACTTTTTATTGTTTCATTGTTAATATCAACTATTATTATCTCTGTTGATAACTGATAAAAGGAAATATTATTGTTAATATGGCTTATTTATCTTGCAAACTGGTTTGCTATCTGCCAAATATTTCCCGCTCCAAGAGTGATAATAATGTCATCATCTTTTAAAATCTTCCGTAATTCAGGGACAACAGAATCGAAATCTGGTATATAATGCACATTACGATGCCCGGATTCAATAGCTCTGTCTGCAATTAATTTACCTGTTATACCATCTATCGGTTTTTCTCTGGCAGCATAAACATCAGTAATGATCAGCACATCAGCATCGTCGAAAGAAATACCGAACTCCTTGTAAAATCTTTGAGTTCGCGAGTAAGTATGTGGCTGAAAAACACAGACTATCCTCTTATTCCAGCCAGCTCTTGCAGCTTTCAAAGTAGCCAGGACTTCCGTTGGATGATGTGCATAATCATCAATTACCATTAATCCGTCTCTGTCTCTTTTGATTTCAAAGCGACGCATCACCCCTGTAAACTCAGCAATGGCTTCCTGTATATTGATGAATTCTACGCCGAGCTCTCTTGCCACAGCCACAGCTGCCAATGTATTCTTAACGTTGTGCATACCAGGTATTTTGATGTTGATCTCGCCAATTTTTAATCCCTTTTCGAAAATATCGCAAAAAGATTCGTTCTTTTCGAAACGGATATTCTCTGCCCGATAATCGCAATGGCGGGAAAGCCCATAAGTAACAACTTTTTTCTTAATAGTTGGTAATATCTCTTTCACGCCGGGATCATCCAAACAAACAGCAACAAAACCATAGAAAGGCACTTTATTAGCAAATTCGGAGAAAGTATTCTTCAGATCCGTCATATCATTATATATGTCCATGTGCTCAGCTTCTAAATTATTGACAACTGCAATAGTAGGCAAAAGCTGTAAAAAAGAGCGGTCATATTCGTCGGCTTCAACTACAGTCCAGTTCCCTTTGCCCAGACGTGCATTTGTTCCTCCGAAACCGCGCAATCTGCCGCCAACAATAACTGTTGGGTCAAATCCTGCTTTGATAAGAGCCAGCCCGCAGATTGAGGTAGTCGTTGTCTTCCCGTGAGTGCCGGAAACAGCCAAAGTATAATTAAGACGCGTAACCTCTGCCAGCATTTCTGCACGCCGCAAAAGAGGCAATCCTAATTTTTGTGCTTCTCTTGTTTCAGGATTATCCTGTGGCTTAACGGCACTTGAATAAACAACCACTTCGGCATCACTTACATTGCTTTCGTCATGTCCGAAATAAATCTTAGCTCCGAGCTGCTCCAAGTGATCTGTATTCTCGGATTGTGATAGATCTGATCCGCTGACCAAAAAACCCTGGCTGATAAGTATCTCTGCAATAGCGCTCATGCCAATACCGCCAATTCCTACGAAGTGTATCTTTTTAACTGATGAGAACATTAAATTCCTTCCTTATTATTAATATACATATCCGGTCTTCGGTCATTGAAAATATCATTAAATTCATTGAAAGCTTTATTCCTCGTTTTTTCGGGATTTATAACAGTGCTAATTACAGCTTCATCCTTAGCACCGGCTTTGGTTATCAAATCGCCATTATACGACCAAATCCCCGAGTCACCATTAAAAGCAACCTGCTCGCCGTTCCTTTCTTCTTTACCAGTTCGGTTAGCCACGGCTAAATAGACCTTATTTTCCAAAGCACGTGCCGGCATTACCTTATGCCAGACATTTGTTACTAAATTCGAAGGGCATACTATCAGATCTGCACCAAGCAAACCAAGAGAGCGGGATGCCTCAGGGAATCTCCAGTCATAACAGATCATAGTGCCAAGCCGAAGGTCCCTTTTTCTGTCTTTGATAACGAAAAAACCGCTGTCGCCAGGATCAAAGCAAAATCTTTCTTTGTAAAACAAATGCGTTTTGCGATATACTCTGCTCATCTCATGCTCAGGAAAAATAATTGCTGCGGAGTTATATATACTTCCCTTATCGGATTCTGCAAAACCGAAAACAATTATCTTATTCATTTCTTTAGATATACTCTGGATCTCAGTTACAGTTTTTCCAGTGAACGGCTCCGCAAAGCTCATAGATTCATCACGAGATTCAAAGAAATAACCAGTAGTACATAACTCAGGAAACACCAATATTTCTGAATCAACCGTCTTAGAATAATGTATAAGCTTCTTTGTATTCTGATCCTTCATTCCGAAGAGCGGTTCAAATTGTATTAAAGATAAAGAAACCATAAGCCATCAATTATTAAAATTTTACAAGTTACAAATTTACGAAAAGATAAGTAATAAAGTTAAAATATTCAGAAAAGAATAAATACTATAATTTGGAAATCACCGAGAGTTCATAGTTTAGGCATAGATAAACAATTAATTTTTATTTTAATTTGGATATTTTTCTTATTAGAATTTAATTTGAAAAAGTGTGAAAAATACCTGACAATAATTTAAAATCTACTTATATCCTGTATCTCTATTTATAAAAATATATAGTGATTGTGCTAAATAGCCGATAAAATCTGCAAAAAGTGTTTGCCAGCATTACTTAATTTTTCAGCTATCTACTAATTGTTAAAAACCTTTAATGATTGAAAATAAATTTTTTTAATTACTATTTTTTTCTTTATTTGGCATTCAATGTAATTTTGTTTTAATGAAAGAGTACTAATATGACTAAAGGCAGATTCCATAATTTTTCTCAAAAATATGAAAAATTGCTTGCCATATTCATTCTAATTCCTTTTCTTTTAATGACTTTCACCATAGACGCTGATAGCCGGCGGCGTAGGTCATACAAACCAGATCAAACCAGAGAACAAGCCATCAAGATAATCAGATCAAATTCAGAAGAACTTTGCGAGTTAGCAGGTCTCGAACCACTTATTGATCATGATGAAATATCCAAAGAATTGGAAGAGCAGAATGAATTGTTTGATGTTGGCGAAGAAGGAGAGATAGAAGACGGCGAAGAATTTGACGATGATGACGAAGAATTACAGGTATGTATTCCGGATTCCATTAGTGTAGATGAAGTAATCGAAGAATTTGATGTAGTGATCGAAGCTGACGAAGAATACGAAGAAGAAGAAGAGATTTCCTTAGATATGGAAACTTTCCGCACTCTTTGGCTCGATTACGTAGATGACGGCGGCGGTATGGAATTTACCGAAGGAGGCATTAGCAAGCAAGACATAATGAATGAAATCATGGACTGGCTGGGTACACCCTACCGCTTTGGCGGCAACTCCCGAAAAGCCATTGACTGCTCCGCTTTTGTACGAAGCATTTTCCTTGCATCGTCAGATATTATGCTCCCTCGCACCGCCAGAGACCAATTTACAGTTGGTGCAAAAATTTCAAGAGATAACTTAGAATTTGGCGATATGATATTTTTCCATACTTATACTTACCGCTTCCCCTCTCATGTAGGGATTTATCTCGGAGATGATTTGTTTGCTCACGCAAGCTCTCGCTATGGTGTTACAGTTTCATCACTCAACAGCCGCTATTACAGCAAAAGGTTCATTGGTGGTAAACGTATGATGATAAAAGATATAAACCGCTATGGCATTAATAAGGAAGAAAACGGATCTAATCATTAACAGAACTTTAAAAAAATCAAAATATATATATACCCGGCTATGCTTTTCAGTCGGGTTTTTTATTGAAATACAAAAATATATGCTAATAGTTTTTCCAGCACAAATTTTTGAAGCGAACTAACGGCTAAGTTCAAAATATTTATTGACCTTTGACGTTTCTATCTTAATATTTTTTATAAATTATTACTAAATGTGCCGATGAAAATTCGATGGTTCAGAAAGAAAAAAAGAAATGAGATGAACCTTATGGAACTTACTCCTATTACGCTCTATGAACATGAATTCAACGGCGACGGTTTGATCAACGTACTTGTTCCTCGCTTTCAGGACAGGATACTCGGCAAATATCTCCAGCCAAAAATGCTCAATAAATATATAAAAGCAAATCTTGACAAGTTCGGCACTGCCGCATGGCAAATGATGGACGGCAATACAAGAGTAAGCGAGCTTTCTGATGGTTTATTAGAAAAATTCGGCAAAGAAATCGAGCCGGTTGACAAAAGACTAATACTTTTTTTATCTAATTTATATCAAAATGGTTTCATTAATTTTAAAGAACTTAAGAAAGGACAAGACAATGGGTAATGTACTTAGTGGTCTGGAACCCAAAGCAGTTTGGGAACATTTCGAAGAGATACTTCAATATCCGCATCCATCCAAAAAAGAAGAAAAACTTGCCAACTACCTAAAAGGTTGGGCAAAAAAAAATAATTTCGAAGTGCAGGAAGATGCTATAGGCAATTTTGTTATCAGAAAACCTGCCACTCCCGGTATGGAAGATCGCAGACCTATAATAATTCAAGGGCACATCGACATGGTTTGCGAAAAGAATTCCGATGTGGAATTTGATTTCGACAACGATGCAATTCAACCATGGATAGACGGAGATTGGGTAAAAGCCAAAGGAACAACACTCGGCGCTGACAATGGGCTCGGAGTGGCAATGGGTATGGCTATCATGAGTGGCGACATTCCACATCCCGACATAGAACTTCTTTGCACTCTCGACGAAGAAACTGGTCTGACAGGTGCCATGCAACTCGGAACTGAATTGCTTAAAGGCAACATCCTGATCAATCTTGATTCCGAAGAAGACGGACACTTCACTATTGGTTGCGCTGGCGGTCAAAACACTGCTGGTACATATTTTTACGAGCAGGATCCGATACCCGGAAGCCACGACAATACTTACAAATTCGGTATTAAAGGCTGTATGGGCGGACACTCTGGAATCGAGATCCACGACGGCAGAGCAAATTCCCTTAAACTTCTGACCAGATTACTCTGGGATCTAACAAAGAAATTTGACGTTCGTTTGTCTTCCATTAATGCAGGCTCGGCACATAATGCTATTCCGAGAGAAGCTTTTGCAGTAGTAACTGCTCCAGCTGATAACAAATATTTCAACATGAAGAAATTCATCGAAGAATACGACAAAATGATCAAAGAAGAATGGCATAGTAAAGAACCTAATATTCAGGTTGTAATCGAAGATGGTGAAGCATGTAAAGTAATGAGCATAGAATTCCAGCGCAGGTTACTTAACTCACTTTACGTAATGCCACACGGACCCGAAAGATACAGCCCCGACATCAAAGGATTAGTACAGACATCTACTAACCTTGCTAAAATTGAAACACGCAAGAATGAAGTTTTCGTTCTTACAAGCCAAAGAAGCTCAGTCGAATCAGAAAAAGTAGATATGGCTAACGTAGTAAGAACAGCTATCGAAGTCGGTGGCGGAATTGCAAAGCATGGCGATGGCTATCCCGCATGGCAACCAAATATGGAATCTCCAATTCTGAAAACTGCTATCAAGATATATGAAGAAGTATTTGGCAAAGAGCCGGTAATCGAAGCAATTCACGCAGGATTAGAATGCGGACTCATTGGCGAGAAATACCCACACATGGATATGCTCTCCTTCGGACCCAATCTTGCTGACGTTCACTCTCCCGACGAGAAAGTACAGATTTCCACAGTACAGAACTGCTGGAAATTACTTGCTGAGATAATTAAAAATATCCCCAAGAAATAAATCTATATTCTTTGAGTAGGAGGTTAGGGATTAATTCCCTAACCATCCTCTCACTGATACCGAACTTCACGGGTTCCGTATCATACTCACTCGCTGAACTAAGAGATTATCCCAATGATTCTTCAACTGTTTTAAGGCATTATCCTTCTTCCTTCTGTTGCATTCTGCTTATATTCTAACACATCTTCCATTTTCAATCCTTATTTAGACCATTGCAAAAGTCCAAAAACTGATCCTTCCCCGGCTCTCTGCCTTACAAGCAAGTGTGATAGCCCCTGAAAACTCAAGAATTGATCCCCCTTGTGTTCCCCCTTAAA
>CAYQTZ010000143.1:5375-7025 GCA_964420565.1 uncultured Hyphomicrobiales bacterium | reverse complement strand
AAGATTATTAATTTTTAAATAGATTTATAGAAAAGGCACAAAGAGGTCATATTGCTACAGCAACTCAGATAAATACAGCTTTGGAGGAGAGTATAGGAAAGGAAGTTCATAAAACAACAGTATATAGAATGTTAGAACGCAATAATTGGAGAAAAATAGCAACATTATGACATTTATTAGTTTTGTAATGGTCTTAGATCAACTTATTCTGTAACAGAATAGAAATTATATATCATTGTATTTTCTTTACCATTTATTTTTCTAAGATAAAAAAAAATGGGCTGTACTCTCATTTTCATGTTTTGAGACAGCCCCTTACTTGCCGAAGTTCAAACTTGCTTAATGCGCCCAGACACATATATAAAGCTCAGCAGAATCCTGCATTAGCGAATGAGTAGGCAGCACCCGAACGGTAAATCCCTGCTTGCCTGTATCGGGGCATAAATAACTGCCTTCATATATATATGAGGTACCAAGAGATTTTACCATCTTCAAATTCTCACTTTTGGTATCAGTCAATTCGCCATAGGGATCAACATTACCGTAATAAACCTGTACAACGACATCAGATGGAGATAATCCACCCAGGGTAACTTCTGCGGATACTGTAATCGGTTTGCCGGGATATATATCGCCATCTTTGATAGTTGTAGAAACATCCAGTATAGCTATGCTGTTCCATTCAGATTTTACTTTGTCCTTCCATTCTTTTAAAACAACAGCTTTTTTCCCGTTGTCAGAAGATAAATCTCGGAAATTTTTAAGTGCATGAGTGTAAAACATAGTTGCATAATCTTTAACCATACGAGCAGATGAAAACTCACCGCTTATAGTTTTTATACAGTTTTTCATCAGCTTAACCCACTCTATAGGCACACGATTTCTTTTAGTTCTATCGTAAAATTTCGGAACGACTACCTTCTCAAGAATTTCGTAAAGCTCGTTGGATTCAATTATCTGCTGCTCGTTAGGATCGTCGTAAAGATCTCTGCCGCCTATCGAAAATCCATTTTCGCCATTATATGCTTCATCCCACCAGCCGTCAAGAATACTTAAGTTCAAAGTGCCGTTCACAGCGGCTTTCATTCCGCTGGTACCGCTTGCTTCCATTGGTCTTACGGGAGTATTCAGCCAGACATCGCATCCTTTGACCATAAATCTGGCGATTATCATGTCATAATCTTCGAGAAAGACCACATGACGCTCTAAGCCATGCTGGCGAACTTTCTGGATAATGGACTGTATCACTTCTTTACCAGCGGTGTCGTGAGGATGTGCCTTGCCTGCTATGATTATCTGGACTGGATGCTCTGCATTCAACAAAATATCTTTCAATCTCTCCATATCAGAAAATAAGAGCATAGCGCGTTTGTAAGTAGCAAATCTGCGTGCAAAGCCAATAGTAAGTGCATCGGGATCAAGATACTCGTTAGTTTTACTTACCTGATCGGGAGATAAAAATGCTTTTTGTTTCTTTTTCAGATATTCTCTTGCGAAAAGCACGAGCCGCGTTCTTCTTCGTTGCTTTTCTCTCCAAATTTCTTCTGCGGGTATCAGGTCAACTTTTTCCCAGAGTTCAGCTCTGTCAGTTTCAGTCCTCCATAATGGGGATATATATCTGTCGAAAAGCTCAGAGAACTCTTTGGCTAC
>CAYQTZ010000143.1:0-5365 GCA_964420565.1 uncultured Hyphomicrobiales bacterium | reverse complement strand
GGGAAAGCATTTCCATAAATGATGCCACATATTGCGGGCAACCTCTCCGTGTAATTTAGAAACACCATTATGGAAAGACGTAAACTTAAGCCCAAGTATCGTCATCGAAAAATTATCCATCGGATTATAATCGCCGCTCTGACCGAAATTCAGAAATTTTTCCCAACCGACATTGAGTGATGGGTAATAATTATTAAAATAATTGACCATCCTATCGGTCTGGAACACTTCATTACCAGCCGGGACAGGAGTATGAGTCGTAAAAATCGAAGATGATCTGGTAAGCTGTTTTGCAGAATAAAAGTCAATATTATATTCATTCATATACATTCTGGTTCTTTCGAGCAAAGCAAAAGCTGCGTGGCCTTCGTTAATATGCACTACCTCAGGTCTAATGCCCATTAAAGATAATGCTCTGATGCCACCTATACCCAATAATATTTCCTGCTGGATACGTGTATCGCGTGTGCCGCCGTATAGCTGGTCGGTTATATCGCGGTATTCTTCGCTGTGGTTCTGGGGGATATTAGAATCCAAAAGATAAAGCGGTACCAGACCAATCTGCAGTTTCCATATCTGTGCATAAGCTTTGCCATTTGGCAGATCAACATCCACAAGCATCGGTTCGCCATTATCGTATTTCATCAAAACCAAAGGCATTGAATAAAAGTCATTGAAATGATATAATTCGTTTTGCCAGCCATGCTGTGTAAGGTGCTGGCGGAAATAACCCTGCTGATATAGTAAGCCCACTGCCACTAAAGGTATCCCGAGATCACTCGATGATTTCACATGATCGCCGGAGAGAACTCCCAAGCCACCGGAATAATTGGGGAAACTCTCATTTATTCCATATTCCATACTAAAATAAGCTATACATCTCTTATCTGATCCTTGAAATGACTTGAACCATGTATCAGCGTTCATATAACGCTCAAACTTACCATGAATATAATCAAGAAAACTGATGAAATCAACTTGCTGAGAAAGCTCATCTAATTGCTCCTTGTTTAATTTATTGAGTAAGAGAACGGGGTTGTGGTTTACTTCTTCCCATAGATCTCTGTCAATTCTTAGAAACAACTCTTTAGCACCTGAATTCCAAGACCACCAATAATTATAAGCCAATTCTTTCAGCTTAGATAGATTCTCTGGCAAATGAGCAGAAACGATAAAACTATGTATAGGTTTCATAAAGTCCTTTTATAAATTTTAAAAATTCATTTTAATATTTTTATCAAAATAAGAATTTTATTTGAAAATACATGAAAAATATGATATATATGTGTTTTTAAAATATGCAAACAAAAATATTAAATATTAAAAGCGATACTGATATTGCATTAAATGCGGCTATACAGGAGCTTACAAAGGGCGGTATCTTATGCTTCCCAACCGAGACTGTATATGGTGTCGGTTGTATGATGAATAACGATACGGCTATTAAGAGTATCTTCAATCTAAAGGGAAGAAGCTTCGGCAAACCTCTCTCTGCTCATATTGGCAAACTTGAAGATGTCGAAGATATTTGCTTGAATATTCCTGATAGTTTCTATATACTCGCAGAAAAATTCCTGCCCGGACCTCTTGCCATTATCTTAAAAAAAAAGAGCACAATAAGCAATAGAATGACTTCAGGAATGAATACCATCGGGATCCGCTATCCTGCTCACGATTTCCTCCAGCGGTTAATAAATGAAATAAATTGCCCGTTGGCAGGGACTTCTGCCAATAGATCAGGAGAGCCATTTGCAACAAACGGAGATATGGCTTATGATTATTTTAATCAAAAAGTCCCTTTAATACTTGACGACGGCACCACAGAACACAGTCAGGAATCAACTGTAATAACTCTTGCTGAAGGAAAGCCAAAGTGCTTTCGCGAAGGTGTAATAAAAATATCACAATTAGAATCGCTTTTATCCGTTAAATTCCAGTAGAATACCAATTGTTCACGAAAATAGAATTTATGATAGAAAAAGAAGTACAAGTAAAAAACAGAGCTGGGATACACACCAGACCCGCAGCATCAATAGTCAAACTTGCCGCTCGCTATAAATCAGATATATATTTAGTCCGAGACGGGTTTTCTATTAATGCCAAAAGCATTATTGGCGTTATGTCGCTTGCTGCCGAACAAAACACGAAACTACTATTAAGAATAGAAGGCGAGGACGAAGAAGCCGCCGCTCAGGGAATAGCCGATTACTTTCAATCAGGTTTTGGAGAGTTGTAATTAAATCGTTACCTTGCTTATGATCTTTAGTGATTCAGTTAACTATTAACAATATTTTTCTTATGAATAATAAAAAACAAAAGACTATCAAAGGCATTCCATCTTCGCCGGGATTGGCTATGGGTAATGCTATTGTAATTATTCCGGAAATTTTCGAGGTAAGCCCAAAAACTACAAATCCTGAGAATATCCCTGATGAAATCGAGAGATTCGAATCTGCCCTGCAGGAAGTCGTCATGGAATTTCATCAAATACTTGACAAAGTAAAAAATCAGTCGAAAAACGTCTATGCTGTACTCGAAACCAATCTGATGATACTTACTGATCTGGTATTCATCGATTCCGTAAAAAGTAAAATTGTTGCTGGCTACTCCGTAGAAGGTGCCATAATCAGAGAATTTGACGATCAGACAAAAGTCCTTCAAAACTCTAAAGATAATTTACTAAAAGATAGAGCTCAGGAGCTGACTCAAATCAAAGAACGATTAATAGCTGTGCTAAGAAAAAGAAATCTCCACTATGCCTTGTTCCCCGATAGCATCGTTGTCGCTCAAAGCGTTCTACCAGCAGATGTAGTCAAATTCAATGAATCAGGTGTGCTTGGTTTTATAACTGAAACTGGAGGCATTTCTTCGCATAGCTCAATATTAGCAAGGTCTTTTGAACTGCCAGTTGTGATTGGAGTAAAAAATGCTACCCAGCTAATAAATGAAGATAGCCATATAATACTCGACGGCTACGAAGGAAAAATAACTATCAATCCATCAGAGAGAAGTATATTTCTTTTCAAAGATTCCAAGCGAGATGAAGAGCAACAGAAAAAGCAACTCGGCGGTCTTGCTAAGCTTACCAGCGAAACTACCGACGGCAGAAGGATCAGGTTGCTATCTAATGTAGATTTCCCAGATGATGTAAAAAAATCCATATTATACGGTGCCGATGGCATTGGACTTATCAGAACGGAACACCTGATCATCTCAAAATCAGCTTTTATGACTGAAGAAGAGCAATACGATTGGTACCGTCAGGTCGCTGAGCGTTCATATCCCAACCCAGTGAATTTCCGTGTGCTGGATGTCGGGAGTGATAAATATATGGAAGGAATGCCTAAGCACGAAAACAACCCTGCTCTGGGCTATCGCGGCATTCGCTTTCTGCTGAAACGCAAAGATATTTTCAAAACTCAGATACGCGCCATACTCAGAGCGTCTGCCGATAAAAATGTAAAAATAATGCTCCCTATGGTTACTTTGCTTGAAGAAGTCATACTCTCAAAAGAATTCATCGAAGAATGCAAGCTGGAACTTGACTCCGAAGGCATTTCATTCGACTCTAATATCCCCTTTGGCATAATGGTAGAAACACCCTCGGCAGCCATACTGTCATACGAGATCGCCGCTTATTGCGATTTCTTCAGTATCGGCACTAACGACCTCACTCAATACGTGCTCGCTGCCGACAGGGACAACGAATATGTAACAGATATATATAACGCTTTTAACCCCGCTGTACTAAAACTCATAAAAATGACTATTGATGCCGCAAAACAGCAAAAAATTGGCTTAAGTATTTGCGGAGAGTTAGCCGGGCATTCTGCATCAACTGGCTTGCTGATAGGTATGGGAGTAGAAGAGCTAAGCGTCTCACCTTCAATTTTACTTCAGCTTAAGAAAAATATTCGCGATACTTCCTATGAAAAATCAAAACTCCTTGCAAAATCAATTCTTGCCTGTAAAACATTTGAAGAAATAAAAATTAAGCTCGAATTAGCTTAAAACCTCCATAAATTATTCATATAAAATTGACTTAAAGCAATATACATATACTATATAATTGATTAATTTTTTTTAATTTTTGCTATTTTCTGATATGAATAAACAATGTAAAATTTAAAATAACAAAAAAAAGGTTGATTTAATTCAAAAATTTCATTACATTGTTGCCCATGAAATCAGAAATTGTTGTAATAAATACTTAGCATTAGGGTATGAGGAACAAGATCAATAATTAATAAACAGATTTTTTAATTCACACGAAAGCAAAGAAAGGAGGATTTTTTAGAAATAATAGGTTTTTTCACTATATACTTTTTAACAAAATATTAATTAACAATCTGAGAGTTTGCTTATGGGTATGTCTTATTTTACTTTCAGAGAGAGAAAAGCGGATAACAGACCGCTTCTTTCTTCGTTTATGTTTAGAATAGCAACAGTAGCTGCTATTCTTGCATTATCATTAGGTTTATCACTTCAGCTACAAGCACAAGACGCAACTGTTAAGGGAAAAGTCGTTGACAAAACAACAGGAGAAGTTCTGGTAGGTGCATCTGTTTCTATTCCATCTATTCGTCTTGGTGCTATCACCGATGACAATGGTGAATTTAGATTCAAAGCTCCCACCGGGCAGCATACTATTAAAATTTCTTATGTCGGTTACGAATCCATGAATATGAAACTGGATCTCAAAGCTGGCGAAACCAAAGAACTAACGATTGATCTCGCTACGCAGTCCATTACTACTGATGAAATCATTATCGTAGGTCTTTCAGGCGAAGTGGACAGAAACAAGCTTGGTAATACTATCGGATCCGTCAAGGGTCAAGACGTTGCCAAAGTGGTATCCACATCTCCGATGGACGCACTTAGCGGACGCATTACGGGTGTTCATGTAACCAGAAACTCAGGTACTCCCGGTGCTGGTACATATATCACCATGCGTGGTAGAAAAACCGTTTCAGGTTCTTCAGAACCTCTATACGTCATTGACGGTATTATAATGGATAACACAGCACTATATAACGGTAGTGGTGAGCACTCCTTTGGTAACCGTGCTATTGACGTTAACCCACAGGACATCGAATCAATGGAAATTCTGAAAGGTGCATCCGCATCTGCTATTTATGGATCAAAAGCTGCAAACGGTGTGGTTTTGATCACAACTAAGAGAGGCCGCCTCTCAAGTTATGACAAACCAGCTTCTATTACTTATAGCTCCAGTTTACAGCTTGATCAGAAATCAGGCGAAGTACCGCTTCAGACCTCTTTTGGGCAGAGAATACCTTATGAAGATGGAGTGCCCGGCTCTTCTGACTCTTATGGTGCAAGATTACCGGATGGTACATCAACCTAC
>CAYQTZ010000142.1:0-7042 GCA_964420565.1 uncultured Hyphomicrobiales bacterium | reverse complement strand
CGAAGTCTTCTTCGGCTTCGGTTGGGTTGAAAAAACCGATCGCTGCCCACTGAGGATATATTTATTTTACATATTTTTTGATTTACTTGAAAAATATGTAATTTGCCTTTGTTATGATGTTTCATTTTATATTTTTTGATGCAAATACTATATTTATTAAATGGCAGGTCTGAGCTTATCATCAATGCAAATTCCCTTGATGCTGATAATACTATTATCAGGAAAATTGATGAAAAAGAGCTGACTTCATTCAGACATATCATTAATGAAGTGAACCAAGGTGGCTATTCTTCTTTATATTTTGCGTGTATTGAAAATTCCCTGCAGAGATTTCATTTCTTTATGATGCTGTATATTCTACTTTCAAATGCAAAATCGGGTGGAATATTAGACGAAGGCGGACATACTATCAAATTTTCCAGATCGCGTTTCTTCTTTTATTATTTACCATCGTTTGTGTTGGAGATCATAGTCAGTTCTTTTGTTGTATTATATCATTATATTAAATTACCGGTAGAAAAGTGGAAATTGATGAAAAAAAGCTGAAAGTATTGTTCTGGAGAACCGAGTTTTATGGGGCTATCACCGGGGGCGGTGTGGCTTCCCTGTATCAAGGGCTCACTGATGGCTTGCTAAAACTTGGGCATAATGCGGCTTTTGCTTCAAGCGGCAGAATGAAGCTCGCCCCAGAGATTAAAACTTATTTTATCCCATATTCGAACTTCTATAGAAATCTACCTGAAGTATTATGCCTTCCATATATCAATAAATCTGTAAAAAGCATTAAAAAGATAATTGATATAGAAAAGCCCGACTTGCTATTTCAGCATCATCACGATTTTAATTATGGAGGTTCTATAATCAAACGCGAGCTTGGATTGCCGTTCTTCCTGCACTGCGATTACATTCAGCTCTGGGTAAAAGAAAATTGGGGTAAGTTATATTTCAAAAAACTTTTAAAATGGGCTGAAGAAATTCAGTGGTATAATGCCGATAGGATATTCGTTATATCCTCTGTTGTCAAAGATATGATGGGTAATTTCGGAGTTGATACAAGCAAAGTAATCGTTAATCCAAACGGCGCTGATCCCAAGAGATTTCATCCACAAATTGATGCAGATATTATCAGAAAAAAATATGATTTGAAGAAAAAATTTGTCGTGGGGTTTTCAGGTACTTTTGGTTACTGGCATGGGGTAGAAGTATTAGCCAAAGCCGTAAAAACTCTAACTAAAATGATACCTGAAGCTGTTGTGATGTTCATAGGAGACGGAGAGCTTAGACCACAGATAGAGAACATAGTGAAAAAAGACAACGTTGACAAAAACGTTATAATTACAGGATTTTTGCCTTATGACGATGTACCCTTCTATCTTGCCGCCTGCGATGTCTTGGTATCGCCTTGTGTGCATAGCCGCGATGGTTCTCCATTCTTCAATAGCCCCATCAAACTATTTGAATATTTAGCAATGGGCAAACCCGTAGTTGCATCTGATATCGGACAGCAGGCAGAAGTGATCAATCACGGAAAAAACGGATTGCTCGCTGAAGAAAGATCACCAGAGGACTTATGCAATAAAATCTATCAGATATACAAAGATAAAAACTTTGCTGATCTGCTCGGCAAGCAAGCCAGGCAGGATTCTATAGATAAATACAACTGGACAGTAAGTGCCAATAGGATCGTCAATGCTTATAAGTCTGTAATAAGTAAACAAACCTGAGTTCTATTTGCTGGACATATTATTACATTGGGAAAAGATACTATTGTCATGTCAAATATTAATTGTCAATCAATCAGGAATGATTGATCGATTAGTTAATTGGATTATAAAATGAACAATCATTCTTCATGGTTGAAAATAAAAGTGACATGGTACTATTATCTATTCACTTCATCAAAAATCTTCTCTTCTGCTTCAAGGCGGCTTTGTATTTTTTGAGATTCATTTACTTTCTCGGTTTTCATATATGCTTCGCTGAGTAATGTACATATCTGCCGCCGAATTTGAGCCCTATATGCAGAATCTTTTATCTGAAACCATATTCTTTGCTGATATGGGGTTTTCAGATTTGATATGACTCTCAAAGGATGCTTTGAGCTGTCCTTCACTGCTTTACTTACTAATGAATTAATCCTTTTTATCAATTTCATATTTTCTTCGCTATAGCCGTAAGCGTGATCTTTGATGATGTCAGGTTCTTCATATTTAGAATATATTTTGTTGTATAAAGTATCCATAGAATTCTGGTCTGCGAAATTATACTCGCTGAAGTGGAAATTTACTTTGGGCATAATACGAACCAAAACGTCATCTTCGGACTTTGGGAATCCCTTTTCTTCGAGTTTAGTAACTATGTCCTTTGCCTGATTAAAACTAATATTGGTTTCTACAAGCATTAAGGCAGCATATAGCAGAACTTTTCCGTCTATACCGCTTGTCTTATTGAAATGTGATAATATCATCTGGCGTATAAACTGTCCCTGATTATAAGTTCGGTGGTAGTCGCCGCTGGAATATGTTTTTCGAGAACGTAATATGCGTAGCATTTTGTCGGAATTATCCTTATAGCCAAGTATCTCAAGTATGCCCATCGCCTGCGAAAAGCCGAACTCGGCATAATAATTTATACCATAAGTATTAGAAATTTTTTCAATTTCTTTAATATATCTATTTCTTCCCCTAAGATACCTGACATTAGCGAGGTAATTTTGGGGTATAGTATCTATAGTTATTTCATCTTCAGTAGTATCGCATAAAAAACAAGGTTCAATATCAATGTCAACCAATGTGCCGCGTGGAATAGAAATGATCTCTATTATCGCAGAATCTAACCAGATGTTTATTAGATGGTTAGCATCAGCGTGATCGATATTGCTTCCGAGTCTTGCATCCAAACCTGTAATGATAATCGAAACTCTGTCTCCTTGTAGCCTCAAAGAGATCATTTCATTGATTGTGCTAATAGAATCAATGAAAGCAAAGACCAAGCTGTCCTGTTTATCTTTTTCCATCTGCTCAAGACTTTTCATATCAAGTCTTTGAGTATTACTTAACTCGATATTGGGAGAGCCTGTCAAGGATGTGCCAAAGTATAAATAAGCAAGTAAAGCAGCTAATATAATTATGATAGCTACTCCCACACCGCCAAATATCAGTATAATTTTAGTTTTCGACAAAGGTTTAACACAATATTAACACAAACAAAATGTAAATTAACAAATTTACATGATTATATCAAAAATCTAATTTTTTATGAATTGTCAAAGTCTTTCCACTATGATGATCATTCAGTTTTATTGAACAATAATCAATAATGCTCAAATACATCTAAAATTAATAAATATTTAATTTGCATTTTGAACATATGTTCATTATATTTGTATAAGAATATTAATAGAGCAAGGAAATGCCGCGAAAAAAAAGACATAGAATAATTTTCAAACCACCAGTTATAAGCGGGTTTAAGCCCTACGGAGGTCCTGTAAATAGCGAAGTAGTGCATCTAAATATTGAGGAATACGAGGCAGTCCGGCTGGCAGATCACGAGAACTTAACTCATGAGGATTCTGCTCTCAGGATGAATGTCTCAAGGCCTACTTTTACTCGCATTATTGACTCTGCACGAAAAAAGATAGCAATAGGGCTATGCGAAGCAAAGGAATTAGTAATTGGTGGCGGAGATTATAAATACGAAAAGATCTGGTATAGATGCAACAAGTGTTTTTACACTTTCAACAACGGCAAATTAGCTGTTGAAATAGATGATTGTCCCTTTTGCGGGGATAAGCAAGCAGTTTTATTAAACGAATTTGAAAAAAGGAGGAGCGTTATGCCCGGAAAAGGGATGAACCAGCAAAGCGGAAGCGGGAAGATGGGGCCCGCAGGGAATTGTGTATGCGTAAAATGCGGAGAAACTATTGTTCACCAGCGAGGTGTCCCCTGCTCAGATGAAAAATGCCCAAAATGTGGAGGTAGTATGGTAAGGGAAGAATCCTACCATCACGAATTACTGAAAGAGAAACAGAATAAAAAGAATAACAGTTAACACACTTATTTAAATTAATGGAGATTATGAAATGAAAGTAGCAGTAGCTTCTGACGATGGAAAAGTAATATGTCAGCATTTTGGCAGAACGAAAGGATTTTCAGTTTTTGAGATTGAAGATAATCAAATAAAATCAAAAGTATATGTACCAAATACATTTACAGCCCACGCCACTAATAATAGCGGAGAAAAGCATAACCATCAGGGTCCTATGCACGGTCCTGGCCATGTACATAGCCACGATTCGATACTCAATGCTTTAGAGGATTGCAAGGCGGTAATAGCTTGCGGTATGGGGCAGCGTTTGGTGATAGATCTTCAGAATGCAGGAATTGAGCCTATCAGAACAAGTGTAACTGATGTGGATCAGGCGATAGAACTTTATATACAGCAAGTTCTGAAGGATAATCCTGATATTCAGTGTGCTCATTGATTTTTTTGATGGTTAATAGCAGTCAGTAATCGGTGTATGAGATTGATAATATAATACTGGCCCTTCTCCATGCAGTTCGGGATGCAAGCATTTGTAAGAGAGTGTTGAGGGGTGTTTGTGGAAAATTGCAATAAAAACGATCCCACCCCGACCCTCCCTTACTACGCAAGGGAGGGAGTAAGCACGGAAAATCCCCCTTAATTTTAAGGGGGAACACAAGGGGGATCAATTCTTGAGTTTTCAGGGGCTATCACACAGTCTCATAAATAAAGGGGGGCGCTTATGTCAAATTATTACAAGGGATTATTTTCTTCATTACATGTAAGGGAGGATCGGTATCTTACGATAAGTAATGGTGGGTGTAAACCCAGCTTGGAACGATCATAAAGGTTCAACATGAGAATAGTATTTCATCCAAAGTTTTATGAGTCGGATTATTCCGATGACGGCTCGGCTGCTCAAGGCAGAATGGAGGCGATAATTGATGTTCTGAAAAGGAACAGAGGACATATCTTCATAGAGCCGCAAAAAGCTGATTTGAAGGATATTCTAAGAGCACATACTCCTGCTTATGTGGAAAGCGTACGTGCTAAACCTAAGCTTTTTGAGATGGCTATACTTTCAGCAGGTGCTGCTCTAAAAGCCGGCGAATTAGCAATGAGTGGAAGCCCGGCAATGAGTATCAACAGGCCACCCGGGCACCATGCTTATCGTGAGATGGGCTGGGGGTATTGTCATTTTAGCAATCTTGCCCTGGCTGTTCTAAATCTTATTGCAAATAAGAAAATTGATTCTGCGTTCGTAATTGATATTGACGCACACACAGGCGATGGCACTAAGGATGTGTTGAAGGATATGAAAAATATTAAGATATTTAATCCAATGGCAGAAACTCCCAAGCAGTTAATAGAAAATATTGAAGAATATATTAAAGATCTGCCTAAGATGGATTTAATTGCAGTATCTGCAGGTTTTGATAATTATGAAAAAGATCTCGGCAAAAAGCTGAGGACTTTCGATTTTTACAATATTGGTGCAATTTTAAAAAAATTAAGTAAAAAGTTTGGACATAACAGACGTTTTGCCGTTCTGGAAGGTGGCTATTACTTGCCAGATCTTGGCAAAAATGTTGAAGCATTCTGCGGAGGTTTTGAATAGATATGGAAAATGACTTTAATATTGATTTTCTTTCAAAAAAGCAACAGCATTCGGATTTTGATTGGGCTAATATCAATGTAGGAAAAAACAGAGTTGGCAAGGCGAGATGTAAAATCGATGATAATTTATTGATAATTTATTCAATAAATGTGTTTCCTGAATATGAAGGAAACGGTTACGGTAAACACTTCGTCGAGGAAGGCAAAAAGCATTTCGACACAATAGTAGCAGACAGGGTGAGATTCTCAGCCATAGGTTTTTGGGAGAAGATGGGTTTCGAAAAAAGTGATGACGGCAATTGGATTTATAAGAAATAATGATTTAATTTGATTTTTTGTAATTATCAATTTAAAAAATTTCTTATGAATATATGCGAAATAGCTTTCCTTAGCGTCAAGGGAGGCAGTGGGAAATCTACATTGGTATCTTCTTTCCTTATGTGGTTAAGCCTAAAGAATAAAAAGACATACATACTGGATGCCTGTTTGAGCAATCCCGTTATTGAGCATTTCCTCGATATCATCACCAAAGAAACATTTGACTATACGGGCAGTTCTGTCGCTACTATTGATTGTGATCTATGCATTCATTGCGACGAATGTCGGGTGCATTGCACTTTTGGAGCTGTAGAAAACAAGGAACAGTTCTTCATAAAGCCAGATGCATGCACTGGTTGTAATATGTGTGTTACGGTATGCCCGGTTGATGCTATTAATATGATCCCAAAGAGAACAGGGCAATGGAAAGTTTCAGAAAGTAGCTACGGCGAGATTATCCACGGATGGGCTACCAAGGATTCCCCCAAATTAATTCAAATAATAAAAAAGGAAGCTATATTCAGAGCGAATATGGAAGAGTGCGATTATTTGGTTATAAATTCGCCTGCCGGGCTAACACTTGACACCAAATATGCAGCAGAAAGTGCCGATAAACGGATCGCAATAATTGATTCGAATGTCAGATCTGAGAGTTATGTTAATGCTTTGGAAGATTTTTCCCTTGAAAACGATATGACCATGAAAATAATTTTGAATAATACGGGCTTGAATCCCGATATTGATGAATCCCTCAGAAAAATTCTGGCAGACAAGAATATGGATTTACTCGGAGAGCTGCCCTTTTCCAGAGAGATTGCAAAATTCAACTCTCTTGGCATTATTCCCTATTCACATGACAAAGATCTGGATGAGCTTTTGGAATCAGTATTCAAAAAAATTATTCTTTAGAATCCTATGCCGAAATAAACACCATAAACAAGAGCAATATTCTCATTGATAATATCAACACTGAATGCCGGGGAAATAGTAACATTTCTGATATGAAAATTGAAGCCTACACCGATATTTACTAAAAATTTCTGCTCTAAAGTTGATGATCCCGAGTCAGCAAATAACTCATTAT